>JBKPKE010000073.1:0-5652 GCA_046730955.1 Pseudomonadota bacterium | reverse complement strand
CGTGCAGTGCTCTCGATCAGCTCGGCGATTTCAGCGAGCGGACCAGCGCCGAACTGGCGAGCCTCACCCTTGATCGTGTGCGCGGGAATCACGAGCGCGGCCGTATTCTCCTCGTGCATCGCTTCTTCGATCTGGGCTAGCGACTTCGCACCGTCCTCGCGGAAATAGCTTAGGATGCGAATGAAGCCGGCGCCCAGCTCCTGCCGGCTCCGCTCGAAATGCACCCAATCGACGATCTCGAAGTCGTCGTCGCTCATTTTGCTTCCCCGTGGCCACCTTGAGCCCAGAGTTACCGCCGAAAGAGTAAAATTACGCTTAGCGTCCCTTGTCGTAGGGATTTTTGGGTGCCCTGAACGTCAGGCGCATCGGCACAGGACCCAGCTCCAGGTCACGCCGCATCGAATTGAGGAGGTAGCGGCGGTAGCTGTCCGGCAGCTGATCGACCCGCGTTCCGAATACTACGAAGCTGGGAGGCCGCGTTTTCACTTGCGTGATGTAGCGAAGCTTGATTCGCTTGCCTCCCGGCGCGGGCGGCGGATTGGCGTCGACCGCTGACTCGAACCAGCGGTTCAATTCGCCCGTCGAAATCCGCCGCGACCAGGATTCGCGCAGCTCGAACGAAACCTTGAGGACGTCGTCCACGGCCTTGCCGGTCTTCGCCGAAATGGCGAGCACGGGAACGTTCTTCAGCTGGGACAGGCCTTCCTCCAGCGCCGCTTTCACGCCGTTAAACAGCGACGAGGCATTCTCCGCAACGTCCCATTTGTTGAGCGCGATGAGGAGCGCCCTGCCCTCTTCGACCACCTGGTCGGCGATGCGCAGGTCCTGGGCCTCAAGGCCGCGCGTCGCGTCGAGAAGCAGGACGACGACCTCGGCATGGTCGATCGAGCGACGCGTGTCGGCCGCCGACAGCCTTTCAAGCTTATCTTCAACCTTGGAGCGCTTGCGAAGGCCCGCGGTGTCGACCAGCTGGACCGGCCGACTGTCCCATTCCCAGTCAAGCGTGATCGAGTCCCGAGTAATCCCCGCTTCCGGACCGGTGATCATTCGCTCCTCGCCGACCATCCGATTCACGAGCGTCGACTTGCCCGCATTCGGCCGTCCGACGATTGCGAGCTTGAGCGGCGCATGGTCCGCATCATGCCCTTCTTCGAATTCCTCGGCCTCGGTCTCGTAATGCTCATGCTCGACATGCGGCCGGAGCATTTCGAACAGGTCGACCAGACCCTCACCGTGTTCGGCGCTGATCGCGATCGGATCGCCAAGTCCTAGGGCATAGGCTTCGAGCCGGCCGGTTTCGCCCGCGCGGCCTTCCGCCTTGTTGGCTGCGACCACGACCGGCGTTTTGCCCGCGCGAAGCCAGCGGCCGATTTCCTCATCGAGCGGAGTCAGCCCTTCGCGGCCATCGATCAGGAAGAGCGCGACGTCTGCGTCGCGAACCGCCGCCTCGGTCTGCTGGCGCATCCGCCCAGGAAGCGTATGCGGGTCTTCGTCCTCGTAACCGGCCGTATCGATGACCCGGAATTCGAGGCCGACCAGCTTCGCCTCACCTTCTCGACGATCGCGCGTGACGCCCGGACGATCGTCCACCAGCGCCAGCTTCTTGCCGACGAGGCGGTTGAACAAAGTCGACTTTCCCACATTGGGACGCCCGACGATTGCTACGGTGGGGAGGCGAGGCATGCCGGGCGGTTAGCGGATGAATCTGCTTCTGCGAAGGCACGTGATACAACACCGATTCGTGTGCGCAACGGAACGAGTCAGCGGCGAGCGTATTGAATCGCCCGTTCCAAAGCTCGGGAGCATGTAAAGAATGCCGTCGCGACCCGCATGGAGGGGACAGATCAGACTCGCCTTGGTCTCGATCCCCGTCGAAATCTATCCGGCCACCAAGAGCGGTGCCCAGATCCAGTTTCACCAGGTCCACGAGCCCACGGGCAAGAGGATCAAATATGAGAAAGTCGTGCCGGGCGTAGGTCCGGTCGACCCGGACGAGATCGTCAAGGGCTATGAGGTCTCAAAGGGCCACTACGTCCTTCTCGACCCCGAAGAAATCGAGGCCGTGAAGCTCGAGAGCCGCAAGACGCTCGATCTCGTCCAGTTCGTCGACGAAGACGACATTGAGGCGATGTATTTCGAGAAACCCTATTACGTCGTCCCGGCGGACGATCTCGCCGAGGAAGCCTATGTCGTTCTTCGCGACGCCCTGAAGGACGCCAAGAAGATCGGCGTCGGCCAGATGGCAATGCGCGGCCAGGAATATGTCGTCGCGATCAAGCCCGCAGGACGCGGGATCCTGATGGAGACGCTGCGCTATGCCGACGAGGTGCACAAATCGTCGGGCTTCTTCCGCGACATCGGCGACACCAAGCCAGACCCGGACCTGCTCGACATGGCCTCAATGCTGATCGAGCGGAAAGCGGGCGAGTTCAATCCCGGTGAATTTCACAACCGCTATGTCGATGCGCTGAAGGAGCTCATCGCCGAGAAACAGAAGAGCAAGGGCGAGAAGGTCATCCAGGACCCCGATGCCGACAAGGGGCCGCCGAAGGGCTCCAACGTCATCGACCTGATGGCGGCGCTCAAGAAGAGCCTTGGCGACGACAAGCGCAAGAAGGATGGCCTCGACGAGCCAAAGGCCAAGAAGAGCACTGCGAAGAAGGCTCCTGCAAAGCGTACGGCCGCCAAGAAGGAAGAGCCGGCTCGCAAGAGGGCGTAAGTCATGGCGAAGCGCGCCGGACTCGACATCGAGACCTATAACCAGAAGCGCGACTTCACGAAGACGAAGGAGCCCAAGGGCCGCAAGCTCAAGGGCAAGGGCGACAGCTTCGTCGTCCAGAAGCATGACGCGTCGCATCTCCACTGGGATTTCCGGCTGGAGATGGACGGCGTGCTGTGGAGCTGGGCGGTGCCCAAGGGGCCCAGCCTCGATCCCAAAGAGAACCGCCTCGCCATGCGGACGGAGGACCATCCGCTGGATTACGGCGATTTTGAAGGCACGATTCCGGCCGGCGAATATGGCGGCGGGACGGTGATGTTGTGGGACCATGGCCGCTGGATCCCGCACCCCGACAAGGATCCGCGCAAGACGATCGAGGAGGGCCACCTGCACTTCACGCTCGAGGGCGAACGGATGAAGGGGGAGTGGGTGATGTTCCGCCTGAAACCCAAGCCGCGCGATCGGCGCGAGACCTGGATGCTGAAGAAGGTCACCGACGATTTTGCCAACGCCGAGGACGGCGATCAGCTGGTCGACGAGGCCGTCACGAGCGTGACGACCGGCCGGACCATGGCCGAGATCGCTTCAGGAACGGACGTCTGGCGATCGAACCGCGGAGGACAGAAGGGAGGCCGTGGCAAGAAGAAGGCCGCCGACGCCCCGCCGCCGTTCCAGCAGCCGCAACTCGCCACTTTGGTCGACAACGTTCCGGCGGGCTCGCAATGGCTCTTCGAATATAAATATGACGGCTATCGGCTGCTCATCGCCACCGGTGCGGGAGCCGCAACGGCCTGGACGCGCAACGGCAAGGATTGGAGCGACAAGTTCCGTGCGCTGGTGAAGGCGGCGGCGAACCTACCTCCCGGCTGCCTGATCGACGGGGAAGCCGTCGCTCTCGATGATGAGGGCAAGCCCGACTTCCAGCTGCTCCAGTCGACGCTCAAGGAAAGCCGCGGCAAGAACCTCGCCTTCTACGCCTTCGACCTTCTCGTCGATCGCGGAGAGGACATCACCCGGCTCCCGAACATCGAGCGCAAGGACCGGCTGAAGTCCCTACTTGCGGGCGTCCCCGCGCCGATCCTCTTCGGCGACCATGTCATCGGCCAGGGCGAGCATCTCTTCCGCGAGATCTGCAAGCAGGGCGGCGAAGGCGTGATCGCGAAGAAGGCCGACGCACCCTATCGCGGCGAGCGGGCCCGCAACTGGCTCAAGGTCAAATGCATCCAGCGCCAGGAATTCGTGATCGTCGGCTGGTCTGAGAGCGACAAGCGCCGTGGCTTCCGTTCCTTGCTGCTCGGCACGCGCGACGGTCGCAAGCTCACCTACGCGGGGAAGGTCGGCACGGGCTTCAATGGCGCGCTCATCGACGAGCTGATGGAACGGATGGAGCCGCTAGCGGCCGACAAGGCAGCCGTCGAAGTTCCCCGCGCCGACCGCAAGGGGGCGCACTGGATCGAGCCGAAGCTCGTAGCCGAAATCGCCTTTACGGAGTTCACATCGGATGGAGTGCTCCGTCATCCGAGCTTCATCGCGCTTCGCGAGGACAAGCCCGCAAGCCAGGTGGTGCGCGAAGTCCCGAAGCAGCTCGAGGAAGCCCCGATGAAGGCGAAGTCCAAACCTGCCTCACGCGGGAAGGCGAAGACCAAGACTCCCGAGGACTTCGGGATCACAATCTCGAGCCCCGAACGTGTCATTTATCCGGAGCTTGGGCTCACCAAGAAGGACCTCGCCGACTATTACGCGGCCGTCGAACCGCTGATCATGGTCGATTGTGCCGACCGGCCGATGACGCTGATCCGCTGCCCCGGCGGCCGAACCGGCGAATGCTTCTTCCAGAAGCACGACAAGGGCACGTTCGGCCCGCACGTGAAGCAGATCCCGATCGAGGAAAAGGACGGCGAGTTCGAGGATTACCTCTACTTCGACGACGTCCGCGGCCTTTTGGCGTGCGTGCAGATGGGGACGATGGAATTCCACGGCTGGGGCAGCAAGGTCGGCGCGGTCGAATGCCCTGATCGGTTGGTATTCGATCTGGACCCCGACGAAGGCCTTGATTTCGGCAAGGTCAAGGAAGCGGCCGTCTATGTACGGGACCTGGTCGCGCAGCTCGGCCTGAAGAGCTTCCCGCTCCTTACCGGGGGCAAGGGAATCCACGTCGTCATCCCGCTCGACGCGACGGCAGACTGGGCCGAGGTGAAGAGCTTTGCCGACCGTTTCTCTCGCGCGGTGTCGGAGGCGGAACCCGACCGCTTCACCGCGAACATCCGCAAGGCCCAACGCACGGGCCGGATCTTTATCGACTGGCTGCGCAACCAGCGCGGCGCGACGGCCGTCATGCCCTACTCCGCCCGTGCCCGCGAGGGCGCGCCGGTGGCCGCACCGATCAGCTGGGACGAACTGGACGATTTCGACAGCGGACATGCTTTCTCGATCCCCGATGCGGACGAACTGTTGAAGCGCGCAAAATCGAAGGCGCTTGCAGGCTGGGGAAAAGCGAAGCAATCGCTGCCGGATGCATAGCCGCACCAGCGCATTATTCCTTCCCCTCCTCTTTGTCCTCACAGCGGCGGCGCCGGCCGATTTGCGCCAATGGGGGGAGCAGGCCGAGCGCGTCACGATAACCCGCGACGACTGGGGCATCGCGCACGTGAGGGGCAAGTCCGACGCCGATGCCGTGTTCGGGATGATCTACGCCCAGGCCGAAGACGACTTCCCGCGCATCGAGGCGAACTACCTCACCGCGCTTGGCCGAACCGCCGAAGCGGAGGGCGAGAAGGCGATCTGGCAGGATCTTCGCGCGCGGCTCTACGTGGGCGACGATGAGCTGAAGGCCAATTATGCGCGCAGCCCGGACTGGCTCAAGCGGTTGATGGATGTATGGGCGGCGGGGCTGAACTATTATCTGGCGACCCACCCGGCGGTGAAGCCGCGTG
>JBKPKE010000072.1:0-22869 GCA_046730955.1 Pseudomonadota bacterium | reverse complement strand
GGCTTCATCTGGAGTTCGCGCTGGGCAAGGCGCTGCATGACGCAGGGAAAAGCGACGAGGCCTTCACGAGATATAAGGCTGGAAATGCGCTTCGGCTGAAGCGGCATCCTTTCAATCGTCAGACGGTCACGAAAGTCGTCGACAGGAGCATCTCTGCCTTCAGCCGCGAAGTCCTTGGATGGCCGGGCGGCTGCTCCGAACCGGACCCTATCTTCGTCGTTGGGATGCCGCGCGCGGGATCGACCCTCGTCGAGCAGATTCTTGCTTCACATTCTCGGGTGGAAGGGACTTCCGAGCTTCCGGACCTGCCCGCCATCGCCCGCGAGTCAGGTGATTACGTCAGTCGCGCGCTCGCAATCAGTCCGGACGAGCGGCGTCAGGCGGGAGAGCGCTACCTGCAGCGGGCGAGCGTTCAACGAAGGACGGAGCGACCGTTCTTCATCGACAAGCTCCCGAACAACTGGATGTTCGTGCCGTTCATCCACATGGTTCTGCCGAACGCGAAGATCATCGACGCACGGCGGCATCCCCTTGGGTGTTGCATGTCTAATTTCCGCCAGCATTTCGCGCGGGGGCAGGATTTCACCTACGATCTTCAGGACCTTGGCTCTTACTATTACGATTATGCGAGGCTGATGGCGCATGTCGATCAGGCGCTCTCGGGTCGGGTCCATCGCGTCATCTACGAACGGATGATCGAGGATACGGAAAGCGAGATCCGGTCTCTCCTCAACCATTGCGGGCTGGAGTTCGAACCTGCCTGCCTGGCCTTCTATGAAACGGACCGCGCCGTTCGAACTCCAAGCTCGGAGCAGGTTCGGCGGCCGATCTATCGTGACGCGACGGATGAGTGGCAGCGGTATGACTCTCATCTCGATTTGCTCAGGCAGAGCCTTGGCCAGGTTCTGGACTGTTATCCCGACGTGCCGGCCGCATTTCTGCAGCATTGATGTAACACCCAAGCGGGAACTGTTGCCTGCAGGCAGCGATACCGTTGACAAGGCGGAACGATCCTCGTCGATTTCAAATCGAATCTGAGGGGGGCGAAGATGACGAGGGGTGCGCTGAAATCCGTGGCGTTGGGACTGTTGGCGTCGACCGCGATCGTATCGCCGGCGATGGCGCAACTAACGCCGGTCGAGGACACGACTCAATCACCTGCTCCAGCTACCAACGCGACCGATGTCACGGCGCCTCCGGCGACGACGCAGCAGGCTCAAGACGGTCAGGCGGCCGATCCTACCGAGATCATCGTAACCGCGCAGAAGCGCGAGGAGAATCTGCAGGACGTGCCGATCAGCGTCCAGGCGATCGGGACGCGGCGCCTCGATCAGCTGAACATTTCGAACTTCGAGGATTACACGAAGCAACTGCCTTCGGTGTCGTTCCTAACGACCCAGCCCGGCGTTACGACGGTGTACATGCGTGGCGTTTCGGCTGCGGGCGGCACGAACGCTGAAGGCAACCACTCCGGTCCCTTGCCCCAGGTCGGTTCCTATCTCGACGAGCAACCGGTCACCACGATTGGCGGGACGCTCGACGTCCACATTTACGACATCGCGCGCATTGAAAGCCTCTCGGGCCCGCAGGGCACGCTTTATGGTGCCTCGAGCCAGGCGGGCACGATCCGCATCATCACCAACAAGCCGCGCATGGACGTAACGGAAGGCCGTATCGACGGCGAGCTGAACACGGTCGCTCATGGCGGCGTGGGCGGCAAGCTCGAGGGCATGATCAACCTGCCCATCGCACCGATGATCGCCTTCCGCGGAGTTGCTTTCTACCAGCATGACGCGGGCTACATCGACAACATCCACGGCGAACGGAATTATTGTGGAACGACGATCACGGCTCCCGATCCCGACGATCCCGCGGAGGAGATCGCCGTCGGATGTATCCACGACCATCCGACAGTCACCAACACCGGTCTCGAAGAGAAGAACTTCAACGACCTGACGACGTACGGCGGACGTGCGGCACTAAAGATCGACCTCGACGAGAATTGGACCGTTGAGCCGACTTTCATGTACCAGAAGATGAAGGCCAACGGCGTCTTCTTCTACGACCCCGAACTTGGCGACCTGAAGATCGATCGCTTCCGTGAAGAGAAGAGCCGCGATCGCTTCTGGCAGGCGGCGCTGACGGTCCAGGGCAAGATCGCGAATTTCGACGTCACCTATGCCGGCGCCTATATGGACCGGCCCACATATTCCCTCGCGGATTATGCAGATTACACAGACGCTTATGACCAGCTCTATGAATCGAGCGGAGGTCTCGCTTATTACTTCTACCTAACGGACTCCGCGGGCAATTTCGTTGCCAACCCGCAGCAGTTCATCATTGGTACGAACCACTTCAAAAAGCTCAGCCAGGAAATCCGCTTCGCATCGCCGGCGGACCAGCCCTTCCGGGTGATTGCGGGTGCCTTCTTCCAGAAGCAGAAAAACTTCATCCATCAGGATTATCGGGTCGATGATCTCGGCCCCGATGTTTCCGTGAATGGGCTACCCGGCACGCTTTGGCTCACGCAGCAGAAGCGCGAGGACAAGGATTACGCGATCTTCGGCGAGGCGAGCTGGGACGTGACACCGCAGATCACGCTCACCGGCGGCGGACGCCTTTTCAAGTTCGACAATACGCTGATCGGATTCTTCGGATTCGGTCGAAACCCTCTCTACATAACCGGGCCCGATGGCGACGCGGTCGATGGGTCGCCGCCGCCAAATGCCGCCGGAAGTTCGCGGACGGGCGTTGCTGCCTGCTTCACTGAAAGCGGCGACTCACTTCGGGATTCCCAGCAGTTCGGGACCGATACCGTTCTGTTGCCGGCAGTGGTTTCGGGAAGCCCCTGCACGAACCTGGCTGAGTTCAAGGACGGCAAGCTTGTTCCGAAGCGCGCAAAGGACAGCGGCTTCACGCACAGGCTGAACGCTCAATACAAGCCCAACGACGACATGATGTTCTACGCGACCTGGTCGCGCGGCTTCCGTCCGGGTGGAATCAATCGCCGTGCTGAGATCGATCCGTACGATGCCGATTATCTGACGAACTACGAGCTCGGCTGGAAGACGACTTTCGGGCCGTGGCGCTGGAACGGCGCGGTCTACCACGAGATGTGGAAGAAGTTTCAATTCACCTTCCTGGGGGCGAACAGTTTCACCGAGGTCCACAATGGCAGGGACGCCAAGATCAACGGCATTGAGACCGACGTCAGCTATGTCGCCGGCGGGCTCCAGCTGAATGCCGCCGCGGCCTACACCGACGCCAAGACCAAGGGGGCAATCTGCACGGACGCTTCGGATACGACGCCGAACTGCGATGCCGTGCTGGACGATGGCGGGACGCCAACCGATCCAACCGATGACACGGTCGATTTTGCGTCGGTTCCGAGTGGGACCAGGCTACCGATCACGCCGAAGTTCAAGGGCAATCTGACGGCGCGCTACACTTGGCCCGCATGGTCGGATGTGAAAGCGCACGTGCAGGGCTCGGTGACTTATCGAGGATCCGCGCCTTCTTCGCTGCGCACCGACATTGCGTTGGTGGGGACGGGAGAGCGGGTGAACCCCAACGTCTTCCAGGGAAAACTTCATTCGGCGACCCTCTTCGACGCCTTCGCGGGCCTCGATTTCAGCAGCTGGATGGTCGAAGGCTTCGTCACGAACCTCTTCGACAAGAGGATTGATCTCAGCCGCCAGACGGCTTGCGGAAGCTGCACGAGGGCCCTGGTCGTACCCGGCCGGCCGCGGACGATCGGAGTGCGGGTAGGCACCCGCTTCTAACGGGAGCGAGAGAGAACAACGGGCGTTGGGCGGGTGATGAGGTCCAACCGTTCCAATATCCTCTACGTGCTTCTCGCCATTGCTCTGGCGCTGCTTTGGCTTGTGATGTTCCTGTTCGGGACCGGCAGCGAAGACCTGGCAGTGCTGAGCGCGTTTTACGCTGGTCATCGACCGATGCTTGCGGATGCGGCGCGCCTCATGACGCTGCTTGGAGGCTGGTATTTCATCACGCCGCTGGTGGCGACAGTCGGACTGGTGGTCGCCATCCGAGGCAGGCTCGCGCTTGGACTGCTGATATTCGTCGGAATCTCCGTTGGACGGTTGCTCGTCGAACTGCAGAAATATGAGCTCGGGCGAATGCGCCCTGACCAGAATCCGCACTTGGTGAATGTCTACAACCTCAGCTTCCCCAGCGGGCACTCGGCCAATGCGATGATGGTTTATGTGGGACTGGCCGCGCTGCTGGTAAGCGATCAGCGCAAGCGGAGTTGGTGCATGGCGGGCGGATTGCTCCTTACGCTGATCGTCGGGTTCAGCAGGGTCATGCTCGGAGTGCACTGGCCGAGCGATGTGATCGCCGGCTGGAGCTTCGGTGCACTGTGGGTACTCTTCATGCTATGGTTGGCACCGCGCATCTCCGGCACGGTTCGCGCAAAGGGGAGGGTTCAATGAACGGACGCAGGCCCTTTACGACTCTTGCAGCCGTCATCTTCCTGCTGATGGCCTTGATCCACGTCTATCGGCTGGTCACTCACTTCCAGATCATCATCGGCAACCAATCGATTCCGGAATGGGTCAGCATATTCGGAATCGTCGTACCGGGGCTGCTGTCGCTGATGCTGTTCCGCGAAAGCCGAAGCTGAAGGGCCCCATCAAAGTACCACTTTGATGGGAATTCCTAGACGTTGAAGCGGAAGAGCAGGACGTCGCCGTCCTGCACCACATATTCCTTGCCTTCCGCGCGCATCTTTCCGGCGTCCTTCGCGCCGGTCTCGCCGCCGAACTTGACGAAATCGTCGTATGCAATCGTCTCGGCGCGGATAAAGCCGCGCTCAAAGTCGGAGTGGATTGCGCCGGCCGCCTCCGGAGCCTTTGAGCCTTTATGCACGGTCCAGGCGCGGGACTCTTTCGGACCGGCAGTAAAGAAGGTGATCAGGCCGAGAAGCTCATAGCCGGCCTGGATCATGCGGTTCAGGCCTGTCTCGTGCAGGCCAAGGTCGGACAGAAATGCCTCGCGCTCGTCGGTCGGAAGGGTCGCAATTTCCGCCTCGATTGCCGCGGAAATGACGACCGCCTTCGCACCCTCGGCTGCGGCCTTTGCGAATACGCGCTCCGACAAGGCATTGCCCGCGGCAGCCTCTCCCTCATCGACATTGCAGACGTAGAGGACGGGCTTCGCGGTCAGGAGTTGCGCGCGCTCGAGGGCCTTCTGTTCCTCGTGATCCTTCGGCTTGGTCAGCCTTGCCGGCTTTGACGCGCGCAGCAGGTCGAGTGCTTGGCCCAGAACGGACGCTTCGATCTTTGCTTCCTTATCTCCCTGCTGAACCTTCTTGACGAGGTTCGGCACACGCCGCTCGAGGCTGTCGAGATCGGCGAGCATGAGCTCGGTTTCGACGGTTTCCGCGTCGGCGATCGGATCGACGCGGCCCTCGACGTGCGTCACGTCGCCTCCTTCGAAGCAGCGCAGAACGTGGACGATCGCGTCCACCTCCCGGATGTTGGCGAGGAACTGATTGCCGAGGCCTTCGCCCTTGGACGCGCCGCGAACCAGGCCGGCGATGTCCACGAATTCGATCTGCGTCTCGATCTCCTGCGCCGACTTGGCGATGGCAGCGATCTTGTCGAGCCGCTCGTCAGGAACCGCGACGCGACCGACGTTCGGTTCGATCGTGCAGAAGGGATAGTTGGCCGCTTGCGCCGCCGCGGTTTCGGTGAGCGCATTGAAAAGCGTGGATTTGCCGACATTCGGAAGGCCGACGATGCCGCAGCGGAAGCCCATGGTTTCTCCAAGTTCAGTTCGTCATTGCGAGCCGGGCGAAGCAATCCACTGGATCGCCGCGTCGCTACGCTCCCTCGCGATGACGGAATGCGGCGCATGTAGGCTAAGTCGTTCAAGTTTGAAACCGGCAGCGCGCGTCCCTAGCTGGGGTGGATGGCAGATCTCTCGCAATTCCCGATCACGCGTCGCTGGCCCTCGCAGAATCCCGACATTCTCCAGCTCTATTCGATCAATTCGCCGAACGGGGTGAAGGCCTCGATCATGTTGGAAGAGACAGGCGTGCCGTACGAGCCGCATCTCGTCCTCATCGGCGAGAATGAGAGCTGGACCCCGGAATTCCTGTCGCTGAACCCGAACGGCAAGATACCCGCGATCATCGATCCGAACGGTCCGGACGGTCGACCGCTGGCGCTGTTCGAATCCGGAGCGATCCTGACCTATCTCGCAGACAAGACCGGGATGCTGCTGCCCGGCGGAGCGCGCCGCTACGAGACTCTGCAATGGGTCTTTTGGCAGGTGGGACACATCGGTCCATTCTTTGGTCAGGTCGGCTTCTTCCATAAGTTCGCGGGCAGCAAGTGGGAGGACAAGCGCCCTCTCCAGCGCTTTGCTGATGAATCCAAAAGACTGCTGGGCGTGCTCGACCAGCGATTGGGAGGGCGCGAGTGGGTGATGGACGAATATTCCATCGCCGACATTGCGCTGCTCGGCTGGGTGCGCAACCTGATCGGATTTTACGGTGCAGGCGAGCTCGTCGGCTTTGCCTCTTTCAAGAACGTTTCAGCTTGGCTGGAGCGTGGCCTGGCGCGTCCCGCAGTCCAGCGCGGGCTACAGATTCCTTCGAAGGATTGAGCGTTGATCGAAGAACAGCAACTTGCGACGCTCGTCGATCGCTTTTACGCAAAGGTTCGAGCGGACAACGTGCTCGGGCCGGTCTTCAACGGAGCCGTGCACGACTGGCCGGAACATCTGGAAAAGCTTAGCGCCTTCTGGTCGTCCGTCATGCTCACGACCGGCCGCTACAAGGGCAATCCGATGGCAGTGCATATGAAGCAGAAAGCCGCGATCCAGCCTTCCATGTTCGGCCGGTGGCTCGAGCTGTGGCGGGAAACCGCGCGGGAGAATCTGGACGAACGCGGATCGACGGCTGTCATTGCCAAGGCTGAACGCATTGCCGAAAGCCTTCAGGTCGGCATGTTCTTCAAATTGCCACCCAACGGCGCGGCGGCGTGATCAGGAAAAATTGAAACTGATCGACAGGCGCTCGCCGCGGCCGGCTCCCGGCATGACTTCGTGGCGGAGCCAGCTCTCCCAGAGGAGGAGTAGGCCAGGACGAGGTTCGACGGTGACGAACGGCCGAAGCTCTTCAGGGGCTTCTCGTTCGCGGGCAGGCGCGGCCATCATCATCGGCAGGCGAGGGTCCTCGAAGCGGATCGCACCGGAGCCCTTGGGGACTTCGACGTAAAGCGTACCGGAGATGATGCTGTGCGGGTGGATGTGCGCGCTGTGATGGCCTGAACCGCGCAGCAGGTTGACCCACATGCTGTCGAGTTTCGGCTTGCGTCGAAGGTCAAAGGCGCAGTCGTTGCCGAATGCGACTGCATGCTTCGTCAGCAGTCTTGCCAGATCGGCCATGGAGGGATCGCGGCGTGGCAAGTCGTTCAGCGAGGCGTAGCTCGTGTAGCCGGGGTAACGATGCTCATCTGACCAGCGCTGGCCAGCCTTGTCATCGCTCGCGAGCGCTCGGATCGAATGCGCCAACTCGCCGAGCAGCTTCTCATCGGTAAGCTGAGTCTCGTACAGCTTCGTGGCGAAGAGCGAGCGGGTCACAACTCGTCCTGAAGGCGGCGCGCCACTTCACTCATGAAGCGCGCGTCGTCTCCGTCGGCGAGCCAGTTCGCTTCAGCTGCGATGGCTGCCAGCATGCCCGACAAAGGCTCCATCTCCACCTTATGATAATTGCCGAGGACGTGCGGCGTAACCTTTTCCTTCTGTCCTGGCCCGGGATGCCCGATGCCGATGCGGACGCGGCGGAAGTCGGGGCCTAGCGCGGCATTGATCGAGCGGAGGCCGTTATGCCCGGCCAGCCCGCCGCCGACGCGGACTTTCACCTTGAACGGGGCAAGGTCGAGCTCGTCGTGGAAGACGGTCAGCGCTTCCTCATCCAGCTTGTAGAAATGCAGCGCCTGCTGAACGGCGTCGCCGCTGTCGTTCATGAAGGTCTGCGGCTTTACGAGAAGAACCCTGTGGCGGCCGACGCGGCCTTCGGAAATCAGACTGCGGAACTTCTTTGTCCAGGGCCCGAAACTGTGAACCTCCGACAGGAGGTCGATGGCCATCATGCCGACATTGTGCCGGTGAAGCGCATATTTCGCGCCCGGATTTCCGAGGCCCACCCAGATCTGCATCACATTCACCTAGCGCGGCCGATACGCAAAAAGAAACCGCCCAGCCTTTCGGCCGAGCGGCTTCATGTTCGAACCAGAAGCTTAGGCTTCTTCGCCGCCCTCGGCAGCGCCTTCGCCTTCGCCACCCTCTGCTTCCTCGCCCTCGACGGTCGGGACTTCGCCAGCCGGCGCAGCCTCTTCCTCTTCGGACTTCATTGCCGACGGAGCGACGATGGTTGCGACGGTGAAGTCTTCTTCCGTGTTCGCCGGAGTGACGCCGTCAGGCAGCTTTACCTGGCTGATGTGGATCGAATCGCCGATCTCCAGCCCGTCCAGCGCGATGTGGATCTCGGCGGGAATGTGAGCCGCGTCGCAGACGATCTCAAGCTCGTGCACGACGACGTTGAGAACGCCACCGCGCTTCAGGCCCGGCGAAGCATCTTCGTTGTCGAAGCGCATCGGGACGGCGACGTTCACCTTGGTGTGCTCGCCGATCCGCAGGAAGTCGACGTGGATCGGACGGCTGCTGACCGGATGAAAGTCGACGGCCTTCGGCAGCGTGCGATGGGCCTTGCCCTTGAAATCGATCATCACGACCGAATTCATGAAGTGCCCGGTGTGAAGCATCTTGGTAAGGAGCTTCTCTTCGACATGAATCGAGAGGGGCTCCTTCTTCTCGCCGTAAACCACGGCGGGTACCCGTCCATCGCGGCGCAGTGCACGGGAGGCTCCCTTGCCAGCCCGGTCGCGCGCTTCGGCGGGCAGCGTCAGCTGATCGCTCATCTTGCTCGTTCCTTGATAGAGTTTTACGCCCCGCCACGCCTCCAGGGATGACCATGGCTGGGGAGGCGCGCCTATAGGTGAGGGCCGCCCTCAGCGCAAGTTTGGGCTGTCAGTTGATCCGCTGCGAGCGAACGTGGAGCGCCGCAAGCTTGTTCTGGACACTGTCCTGTCCGGCGAGGTGCCCGGCGCCGACCGCGACGAAAACCGTTCCCGGCTGCTGCAGGCGGTTCGCGATCCAGGCTGCCCAGCGCCCGTTCCGGTCATTGAACAGCGTCTTATAGGTTCCGGGCGACTGGACCCGCATCTGCTCCAGCATCGGCCGAAAGCCTTCAATGTCGCCACGGTTCCAGGCCGCCTGCAGTCGCGTGAGGACAGCGGACAGCTGCGCCTTCGTTCTGGCGGCCGCCGCGGGATCCTTCGGCGGCGTCGCGCCCGGCAGGCGGCTGAACATGTTCAGCTGGAACTGGAACGTCTCAAGTCCGCCGACGGGCTTGCCTGCTTCTTCTGCGGCTTCGCGAAGGATGGCGTCGGCGCCCTGGGCGGTCGACATCCCCTGCGCTCGTCCGGCGGACATGACCGTCTTGCTGGTGGACAGGAAAGAAGCTGACCCGGCGAAGGGGCCGACGGGCTGGAGCGGCGAGGGGAAGGTTCGCGTCCGGGGGGCTTCGGGAACAAGGGTTTCAAGAACCAGCTCGTTCGAAGCTGCAAAGGCCGTCTTCACCTCATCGTTGAACCACGCGCTCTTACCGTCCAGCGCGTGAAAGGTGCCGAAGAGATAAATGATCGTGTCTTCGTCGTTGACGACCCAGATTGCCGGTCGAGCGTCCTGGAGCTCCGTTTGCGCTGCGGGCGCGGCAGTGGCCGACGTCACAACGGCAGCGGAGAGCAATGCAGCGATCATCCGACACTCCTATCCCGAGGAGCGGGTCGAGGAACTTAGGATGAAGCCGGATACGGCGCTGGGTTTAAACCTAGACGGCGCGCCGCGTCGGTCCCAGCCGCGCGCCCTGGGGCGCGCGCCTCCGCACCCGGTGCATCAAGCCCCCCAGCCCGATACCCACGCCAGAATGGTCACTGAGGGATTAAGAAATGTCTAGCGGAATCAGAGATAAGGGACGATTTCGCGACGAGTTGAGTTCGATCGCTTCCTATTGGAGACGCTTCACCTTGTATCCGCTGCGCTGAAGATAGCGTTGGACCGATTCACCGCCGGCGAGATGTCCTGCGCCAACTGCAACCATTACCGTTCCGGGCTGGGTCATTCGATGCTCGATCCACTGGCTCCAGTTCCAGTTACGCCGCGTCAGGAGGGCGGCCTTGAGTTCCGGCGAGGACTGGAGGTCCTCGTTGAAGGTCTTGCCAATGGCGTCCACATCCCCGGCCAGCCAGGCGTCGAGCATCTCATTAAATTTGGCGCGCATCTGGTCGGGATTTTCGACTGCGCCTTCGAGAAGCTGCCGTTGGGCGCTCTCGGGGAGCCGGTCGAAGAAGCTCAGCTGCTCCTGGTTGGTCTCCAACTGTCCGACCGGCTTGCCGGAAGCGGCGAAGGAACGACGCAGAACCGCCTCGACCCCTTGATCGCCTTCCACGCCCAGCGTCTGGAATTGCACTCCTAGCAGGGTGAATGCCGCTGCCCATGTCTCCATCCTGTCGAAGACGGGGCGCGGGAGCTTTGTCTTTGCGATAGCCACTTCGAGCAGGCCGCGCTTGGCAGGATCGATGCGATTGGTGATGGGGGGCAGGCCACTAGAGAAGCCCATAGACGCCATCACGCCGGCAAGCTGCTGCGGGTTAGCGGAGTCGACCAGGGTTTCCAGCACGAGCGACTGCGAACTGGCCAGAGCCTTCTCGAACTTCGGTGTCCGCCATTTGGAATTCTTCGGCAGCAGGTGGATCGTGCCGAAAAGATAGATGGTTGTGTCCTTGTCGGACACTTCCCAGAGCGCAGGACCGGTCGAGCGCGCGGCGGCGGGCGTGCCCGTCGCGGCGACGGTGGCAAGGCCTAGGACTGCAAGGCCGCGTTTGATGAGCTTTGTGAACATGGAATCCTTCTGGCCGCCCGTTTCTTGACGAACCATGTATGTATGACGTGGACGAGCGTCCACTTGCCCGCATGAGATGCTTGGGCCAAAGCCGCGGAACATCATATCTGAACGAGACAGATCGCTTGGCCCTTAGCTTTCAGGACCTCATCCTAACGCTGCATCGATACTGGAGTGCGCAGGGCTGCGTGCTCCTGCAGCCATACGACCTGGAGATGGGGGCGGGGACCTTCCATCCGGCGACGGTCTTGCGCGCGCTTGGTCCGGATCCGTGGAAAGTGGCCTATGTTCAGCCTTCGCGCCGACCGACGGACGGCCGCTACGGCGAGAATCCGAACCGGCTGGGGCATTATTACCAATACCAGGTCATCCTGAAGCCCAGCCCAGACAATCTTCAGGAACTCTATCTCGGCAGTCTGGTCGAAATCGGCATCGATCCGCTGAAGCACGATATCCGCTTCGTGGAGGACGATTGGGAAAGCCCGACGCTCGGGGCGTGGGGGCTGGGCTGGGAAGTATGGTGCGATGGCATGGAAGTCACCCAATTCACCTATTTCCAGCAGGTTGGCGGCTTCGACTGCAAGCCGGTCTCAGGTGAGCTGACGTACGGGCTAGAACGGCTCGCAATGTACATCCAGGGTGTGGACAACGTTTTCGACCTCAAGTTCAACGATGCAGGCGTCACCTATCGCGACGTGTTTCTCGAGAACGAGAAGCAGCTGTCGACCTATAATTTCGAGGTGGCGAACACGGAGGCGCTGTTCGACCTGTTCCGCAAGGCCGCCGCCGAGAGCGAGAATTGCGTGACGAACAAGCTTCCGATCCCGGCGTACGAACAAGCAATCAAGGCCAGCCACATCTTCAACACGCTGCAGGCGAGGGGAGTGATCTCCGTGGCCGAGCGCCAGGCCTACATTGGTCGCGTCCGCGACCTCGCCAAGGCCGCCTGCACGACCTGGATGGAATGCAACGGGTGGCAGTCGTGAGCGCGGACTTCCTTCTGGAGCTGCGGTGCGAGGAAATCCCCGCACGGATGCAGGCAGCCGCTCGCAACGAGCTCGCGACCTTGTTCGCCAACGGGCTGGATGAGCTTGGGGTAACTGCTGGAGCAATCGACGTCTGGTCCACGCCGCGCCGTCTCGCACTGATCGCGCGTGGGCTGCCGCTCGAAACGCAGGCCATCAGCGAAGAAATCAAGGGTCCCCGCACGAATGCGCCGCCGCAAGCGCTCGAAGGATTCCTGCGCAAGGTTGGACTGCCGCACGAACAGCTTCAGGATCGCGATGGCGTCTGGTTCGCGGTGGTCGAGAAGGCCGGTCAACCAATGCGCGACCTCCTCGGACCCGTCGTCGAGAGTATCGTTCGCGGCTTTCCCTGGCCCAAGTCCATGCGCTGGGGCGCGGAGTCCGGAAGCACGGCTTCGCTGCGCTGGGTGCGTCCGCTGCACGGCATCGTCGCGCTGCTTGGCGACGAGATAGTCCCGCTCACGATTGACGGCCTCTCGTCGGGAGTCACCACGAAGGGGCATCGGTTCCACCACCCGGGACCGATCACGATCGGCGGAGCTCACGACTATGCCGAAAAGCTCCGTGCCTGCCATGTAATCGTCGACCACGAAGAGCGCGAAAGCATCATCCGCACGGGGGCGGAAAGGGCGGCTTCAGAAGCGAAGCTGCAACTGATCAGCGACGAAGGGCTGGTCGTCGAGAACGCAGGGCTGACGGAATGGCCTGTGCCATTGCTCGGCCGCTTCGACTCCGAATATCTGGACGTGCCGCGCGAGGTCATCGTTCTCACCATGCGGACGAACCAGAAGTATTTCGCCTGCACGGACGATGCCGGAATGCTCGCGCCGGCCTTCGTTTGCGTCGCGAACGTCGAGGCGAACGATGGCGGCGAAGCGATCGTCGAGGGCAATCGCCGCGTTCTTGCAGCGCGGCTGGCCGATGCGCGTTTCTTCTGGGAGCAGGACCTCAAGATACCGCTTGCCGAGCAAGCGCAGAAGCTCGGGGGGATCGTCTTCCACGAGAAGCTCGGCACCATCGCGGATAAGGTCTCTCGAGTTTCGAAGCTCGCAGAATGGCTCGTCAAGGAGCGGCTGATCAAGGCCGATGCCGATCAAGTCCGCATCGCCGCGAAGCTGGCGAAGGCCGACCTTGTCACCCAGATCGTCGGAGAATTTCCGGAGCTTCAAGGGACCCTTGGCGGCTATCTGGCGAACGCGCAGGGGCAGCCCAAGGCCATCGCCAGCGCTCTTCGCGATCATTATCGGCCCGCAGGGCAGGGCGACGATGTTCCGACGGATCCGATTACCGTCGCCGTAAACATTGCCGACCGGCTCGATACTTTGGTCTCGTTCTTTTCGATCGGTGAGAAGCCCACGGGTTCGCGTGATCCGTTCGCCCTTCGCCGCGCGGCCCTTGGTTTCCTGCAGATCCTGACCAGGAACGGAATCCGACTGCCTTTGTCGGACGTGCTCGTTCAGGCCGCGGTTCTGCTGATTGTGTCTCGGCTTGGCGCCATCGGAAGCGTCACTTTCCCCGACCTCCTTGAGCCGGAAGACGACGAACACGAAATCACGGCCGAGGTCGGCTCCTTCACCTATCGCCACGGCGATCGCGTCGTCGTGCGCTGGGACGCGTCGAAAACTCCTCGGATCGAACGCGGTCAAATCATCGAGGAAGCGACCGGAATCGCCGAGTCGATCCTCGATTTTCTGGAAGATCGGCTGAAGGTCCAGCAACGCGAGGCGGGTGTCCGGCACGACCTGATCGATGCAGTCTTTGCACTGGGCGACGAGGACGACCTCGTTCGGCTGCTCGCGCGGGTGAAGGCTCTCCAGGCGTTCGTCGGAACGGAAGACGGAGCCGACCTGCTCACCGGCTACAAAAGGGCCGCCAATATCCTGCGGAAGGAGAAGTGGGAGGAGCGGCGTCAGCCTCGCTCGAATTCATACGATCCATTGACCGAGGAAGCGGATCTCGATGAGGCGCTGGACGCTGCAGAGCCGCGCGCCGAACAGGCTCTCGCGCAAGAAGATTTCGAGCGGGCGATGAAGGTTCTCGCATCGCTTCGGAAGCCGGTCGACGCCTTCTTCGACAAGGTCACGGTGAACGACGCTGATGCTGCGAAGCGCGAGCATCGCCTCAATCTTCTCGCGCAATTCCGCGATGCGGTGCATCGCGTCGCCGATTTCTCGAAGATCGAAGGCTGACCTAGAGGGGCGGATCCTCAGGGTCGCGCCGATCCTTGACGGCCGCTGCGCGAAGGCTGTCGCGTTCGCGCCAATCCCGTTCCTGGTCAGCCCAGTGCTTCTCGCGATCCTCATGGGCGCGCTCGATCTCGCGACGCCGCTCAATCTCGCTGTTGTAGCGCGTCTTCCATTTCTTGCGGCCGCCGGATGTCATGAAGACTCCGACCAGAAGCCCGAGCACGAACACCAGCGCCAGAATAATCCACTGGTCTTGGGTGAATTGCGTCATTTTGCGCATTCCCTCGATTGTTTCTCGACAGGAACAACGCAACGAACGCCAATGGTTCCAATCCGGGAAACGGTAACCGCCCGCGTCTTTCGACACGGGCGGCACCCCCCACCTGTCAAAAGGGATCAGGTACTCAGGAAGCTGTCGCTGATCGAGCAGGCCGCCGGACCAAGGATCACGATGAACAGGGTCGGCAGAATGAACAGGATCAGCGGGACGGTCATGATGGCCGGGAGGCGAGCCGCCTTTTCCTCGGCGCGCATCATGCGTTCGTTACGGAACTCGGCCGATAGCACGCGAAGCGCGGACGCCAGTGGAGTACCGTATTTCTCCGTCTGGATCATGGTCGTGACCACGCCGCGGACCGCTTCAAGATCGACGCGCATGGCGAGATTCTCGAAGGCCTGTCGGCGCTCGGCCAGGAAGCCAAGCTCGATCGCGGTCAGGCCGAACTCGTCGCCCAGCTCCGGATAAGCCTTGCCCAATTCCTTCGCGACGCGTCCAAAAGCAGCGTCGACGGTGAGGCCGGCCTCGGCACAGATGACCAGAAGGTCAAGAGCGTCCGGAAGTCCTTTGCGAACCGCGTGGCTGCGCTTGGTGACCTTGTTCTTCAGCCATACGTCTGGTGCCTTGTACGCGCCCACGAGCACGCCCGCGACCGTCATGTAGCGGCGGAACCAGGACCATTCGGGGAACCAGTTCAGGACGTAGATCAGGATAACGGCTGTTGCCCCGAGAACGACGGGAAGGACGAACCGCGCGGCGATGATGAAGAAGGCGAGGTCCTTGGTGCGGATACCCGCCTGCATCAGCTTGGTCTGGATTTTCTTCAGCTGATCGTCCTGGAGCATCTTGAAGTTGCCCAGGATCGAGCGAAGTCGGTCCGCAGCCTGATTGCGGTTGGTCAGCTTCTTGCGCTTGTTGGTGGACGCGACGATGCCGGCCTTGAGCTGCTCGCGGCGTTCGTTGAGCGCTTTGACGCGGCGCGCCATCGGGTCCTTGACCGTAGTCGCCGCATAGATCGCGGTAAGAGCGGCCATGGTCGCGACGAAGCTCAGGATCGTGGCGATCCAGATGACGTCGAAGCCAAGAAGAGAGGGGCCCCCAGTAGGCATGTCTAGCTGTCCCCCCTCAGATCTCGAAGTTGACCATTTTGGCCATGATGAAGCCGCCGATGCTCATCCAGACGAGGCCGCCGAGCCCGGCAACCATCAGGCGCTCGTCCACAAAGAACTTGCCCATGTAATTGGGGTTCATGAGGGTCACGAGCGTGAACACTACGAAAGGCAGCGAACCCACAATGTAGGCGGAGGCCTTCGATTCCGAGCTCATGGCACGAATCTTCAGCTTCATCTGGGCGCGCTTGCGAAGCACGTCGGCCAGGTTCGATAGGGTTTCCGCCAGGTTGCCGCCGGTCTCGCGCTGGATCGCGAGAGTGATTACGAAAAACTGGAATTCAGGTGTCCCGAGTCGATCAGCGGTATCCTGAAGCGCCGCTTCCATCGTGCGGCCGATCTTCATCTTGTCGGCAACCATGCGGAACTCGACGCCCACTGGACCGGGAATTTCGCCTGCGACGATGCCAAGCGTTTCAGTGATCGGAAGACCCGAACGCAGCCCGCGCACCATCAGCTCGATGGCATCGGGGAAGTTCACGTTGAACTTGTTGACGCGCCGGATGATCATCTTGCCGACGATGAAGTGCGGAAGGCCGATGCCGACGAACAGGCCGGCAAACAGACCGAGCAGAAATGGCATCCCGCGCATCATCAGACCGAGAGCGACGATCAGCGATAGTCCGAGCGAGATCATGGCATATTTGCCAAGCGTGATATCGCGGCCCGTCATTTCCAGACGCTTCCGCAGCAACGCAGGCTTCGGGATGATCTGGGATGCAAGGCCGTCGACCTTGCTCGCACGCTGCGCGAACAGCTTGCGGATCTGCGCCTGAGCGTTCGCCGTGATGACGTCGCCGTGGCGCTCCTTGATCATTTCGATCCGGCGTTTCAGCACCTTCCCGGCCGATGGTCCGCGCGCGGCAAAAACCATTCCGAGCGCGCCGAGAACGCCGAAAGCGATGATGATGGTCAACAGCATCCGACCGTCCGATCCTTCTCAGGCGCGGCAGAAATGACTGCCGCGCGCATTCTTACGCAGCCTTCGCCTTCGGCTTGGCCAGCATCGACTTGAGGTTGTCGACAAGCGACTTTGCACCGCCCGCAGCGGCAGCAGCGGTTTCGCTGGCTGCTCCTTCTTCGGTCGCATGGCTCAAGACCATGTTCGACAGAGCCGTGAACGGTGCGCCGACCTTGCCGGAGGCAACCTCGGCCAACGGCTTTCCGAGCTTCGCCGCCTGAGCTGCGAGCTTCCCGTCAGCGGGGATGACGATGTCCACGGAACGCTCGATCGACTGCTCGAAGTCCTTGCGGCTGATCTCGAGAGCACCCCCTGAAGGGAGGCCGTTCGCGACAACGATCACCTTGGTCTGCGGAGCGTTCGACTTCAGCCACGCAAGGACGCGGATGGTATCGCGCGTCGCAGCCAGCGTCAGCTCGGCTACGACCACCGCGACATGTGCGTCGTGCACCATGTGCGGGAACTGGATGAGCATGTGCCGCGGAAGGTCCAGAACCGTCGATTCGAAGGCGTTCCGCATCTCTTCCTGAAGCTGGAAGAACGCGCTGCCGTCGGTGATCAGCGGCTGATGAATTGGCGCTTCGGCCGAAAGGACCGAAAGACGCTCGTTCGCGCGGACCATTGCGCGCTCAATGAACAGACCGTCGATGCGGCTCGGGTTCTCGATCGCATCCGTCAGTCCGCGGCCCGGCTCGAGATCGAGCGCGAGGGCGCCTGTACCGAAGTGGATGTCAAGATCCAGAAGCGCGGTCGAGCGATGCGCCTTCTCGCCCAGAAGCCAGGCGAGGGAGGTCGCGATGGTCGACGCTCCGACGCCACCGCGGACGCCGATGACGGCCGCCATGATGTGCGGCTTGTCTACCTGCGCTTCTCCGCGAGGACCCGAAAGCACGGTCTGAGCATTGGCGAACGTGTCGCGCAGCTGGTCCACCGTGAACGGCTTGAGCAGGTAGTCGTGGATGCCGCTCGCGACGAGGTCGCGGTAAAGGCGGACATCGTTGACCTGGCCCGAAGCGATCACGATCGTTCCCGGCTCGCAGACTTCCGCAAGCGCATTGATGTCGTTCAGCGGGTCAGCCGATTCCGAGAGGTCCACGAACAGGATGTTCGGGCTGGCGGAGACGGAAAGGGACTGGACGGCGTTGCGCAGTCCGCCCTTATTGACCTTTTCGGGCGACCAGCCGTGCTCGACCGCTACCGGCCGAAGCATGTCGGCAGTCGCATCGTCACAGACGAAGGCCTGGAATGGATCACGCAGCCCGGCGCGTGCCTGGAACGGAGCGTTCATCACTAGTTGCCCTTCTTGGTGTTGATTTCCTTGAGGCCTTGAGTCCCGGTCGCCGGCTGCGTGCGATAGACGTTGACCGCCTTCGCTGCCGTAGCCGTGTCGAGAACGCCGGTGCCTTCTCGGCCGTGGAACAGATCCTCAGGATTGGCGACCATTGCGGCGAGAGCGCCGTTCACGGAGCAGCCGAAGCCCGGCATGGACTTGTTGTTATAGTTGGGCTGCGACGGAGTGTCCCAGTTGGGGCAGTTCGGTACGCCTGCGATCGTCCGGCTGACGACCACGCGCACGCTGCCGTCGGGAACGGTGCCCGCGGTGACCGGCGCACCCGGAGAGACGAGGAGGCCATACTTTCCCGCGATCGCCGCAACCTCGGATCGCGCGGCCTCCGAATAGGAGCCGGCGTCGACGTAGACGTTATCCCCGTAGCGGAGGTCCATTCCGCTGAACCAAGCGTCGAGCCGCGCGGCTTCCGACGGCGGCAGGTTGCCGCCCGGAGCTGCTGCATCGAACACATAATCCGAACGGCTCAGCACCGGCACGTTGACCGGATCAAGACCTGCCGCAGGCTCTGGCCCCGGATGATAGGCGCAGCCCGAAAGCGCCGCTGCTGCGAGCAGAATTGCTGACTTAGAAGCCATTTGGGCATCCTTCCCTTTGAAGCGGCGCATCACAGCTTGAACCCCGGAGCTGCAGTGGCCGCCGCGGCGCCGCCAAAGGCGGGCGCGGGGCTGCCGGCAGGCGCCGGCGCGTGGCCCTGGTTGCTGTAGGTCTGGCCTTCCCAGTTACGGACCGCGTCGCTCGGAGCGCGATAGCCGTCAGTCGGCAGCGCGAGCCGTCCGGAAACCGGGCGGACCAGGTACGGCGTCACGATGATCACCAGTTCCGTCTCCTGACGGCGGAAGCTGGTCGAGCGGAACAAAGTGCCCAGGATCGGAAGATCACCGAGGAACGGTGCCTTGTCGATGCTGTTGGTCGTGTTGTTCCGGATCAGGCCGGCGAGCATGAAGCTCTGACCCGAGCCGAGCTCGACCGTCGTTTCCGCCCGGCGGGTGACGAGTGCCGGGACGTCGAAGCCGCCGAGCTTGAGAGCGCCTTCGGTCGACAGCTCGCTGACTTCCGGCCGGACGCGCATGGAGATGCGGCCGTCCGCGAGGACGATCGGAGTGAAGGCGAGGCCGACACCGTACTGCTTGTACTCGACCGAGATCGAACCCAGGGACTGCGAGATCGGGATCGGGAATTCACCGCCAGCGAGGAAGCTCGCCGTCTCGCCCGAAAGAGCGGTGAGGTTCGGCTCAGCCAGCGTGTTCACCAAGCCGTCGACCTCGGCGAGGTCGAGGGACGATAGAATGTCCATGCCGAAGAGCTTGCCGACGCCCGAGATCGACGAACCGATCGCGGGCTTGATGAGCTGCGGTTGCGAATTGTCGGTCAGCGGCGTGCCTGCGGGCGGCAGCCAGATTCCGTTGCCCTGCGCAACGCCGATCTTGAAGCCGCCGTTGGTGGCCGCGAGAAGGTTGACGCCGATCTGCTTGAGCAGCGAGCGGTTCACTTCCGCGATGCGCACCTTCAGGTTGACCTGAAGCGGCGTTGCCGAACGAAGGCGGCTGACGACCTGCGTACCGTCACCGACATAAGCCTGGACCAGACGGCCCGCTTCCTCGACGTCAGTCGGCGAGGACACGGTACCGGTCAGCAGCACCAGGTTGTTCATTGGCGTAGCGCGAATGCTCGCGTCCGGCATCGCCAGCTGAAGCATTTCCTCGAGGGAGCCGAGGTTGTTTCCGACCCGGACGTTCGCCGCATAGACGGTCCGTCCGTTCTTGCCGGTGGCGTAGACGGTTGTCTCGCCGCGGCCTTTGCCGAAGACATAGAGCTGCGTCGCGGAGCGAACCTGGACATCGGCGACCTTGTCGTCGGCGACGAACACGTCACTCATCGGGCCGGAGAGCCGCACCAGCGTGCCGGTGCCGGCGCTGAGGTTCAGCGTCTCCGACGGGCGGGCCGCGCTCGACTGCGCTGCAGCCGGGGCAGGGGCCGCGACCGTGCCGAGGCCGATGGCCATGGCCACGAAGGCGGTGCCGAGGCGAGCCCGGCCTTTGTTGGAACGACTGGTCATTTAGCGAGCTCCCACCGGAACGACGGTGACATTATTGCCGCGAGCGATGCGGACGACCGGACCGGTCGAGGCAATCGCGCTGGCGACGTTGCCCGAGCCACTGCCACCCTCGGCAGACTGGCTGGGTGCACGAGCCGGAACGCTGCGCCGCTGGAAGCGGGACACATCGCCACCGGTCGAATAGGTCGTGTTCGAGTCAATCGGGCGGTTGGCCACCGCGAGGAGCATCTGACGCTCCTGTGCGGGGTTGATGCCCTCCGGAACCTTGACGTCACCCGCCGCGATGGCGCGCTCGAGCTCGGCCGAATTGTCGGTGATCGAGCGCAGCGAGAGTGACAGGTTGCCCAGGCTCTGCGCGACGGCAAGCTTCTCGGCCAGCTTCGGAGTGACTTCGAAAGTCACGTTGGAGAAGGACTTGACCACGGTCTTGCCTTCCTCGTCCTTGCTGTCGATGCGCTGGTCCGTGGCGAGAACGCGGACGTTGCGAACGATCGTCTCGGTTACCTTCAACGGAGCGCCATCCCCGCCGCCGGCCACTTCCTGCGTGAGCATGACGTCGACTCGGTCGCCCGGGAAAACGAAGCCCGAAACGCTGGTCGCAGTGCTCACCGGAAGGGTGACGGCCCGCATGCCGGGTCCGAGTGCCGCAGCCAGGAAGCCGCGATCCTGCGGACCGACGACGGCGCCGCGAGTGAGCGGCTGGCCGGCAGTGATGGGGTAACGCACGACGGTGCCGAGCAGCTTGGACATATCGGCGTCCGGCTGGCCTTCCGTGTAATATGCGTTCTGCATCATTTCCTTCGGCCATGGCTGGAAGGTCAGGGCCTCGGCGTCGATGATCGTGCCGACAGGCAATTCCTTGCGCGCCACCATCACCTTGGGCCCGGTGGGCACAGCCTGTGTCGCTGCCGCTGCCGCAGCTTTCTCCGCGCCAGCACCCGCAAACATGTTCTTGGCCATGATTGCGGTGACTGCCGCGATCACCAGAGCTCCGACGAGCAGCATGATCTTCTTAACGTTCATGGCGAGATCGCCTCCCCTTCAGGCCCCTAGAGGGTCCCCGTAACACTCACAGACATCAGGCAAATTGGTTAAGAAACCGTTGGGTGAGAATCGCGAGCGCTCCGACAGCGATCGCAACACCGTACGGAACCTGCGGCTTTCCGGGCTTTTTCTGGGTGCGGTGGCGAAGCAGGACCAAGAGGGTCAGGACTCCGCCCGCGACGGACATGAACACCAGGAATCGCGCAGTGGCCAACGGTGGGAACCATAATGCGAGCGCAGCCGCGAGCTTGACGTCGCCGCCGCCCATCATCCCCAGAAAGAAGGCGATGGAAAACAATCCGAAGACCGCGACCGCCAGTCCGACCTGAATCGCCGCGCCCGGCCAAAGCGGAAGCGCGACCGACCACCAATAGAGCGGCGCAAGCAAGGCAACCGCAAGATTCAGACGGTTCGAAATCGTGAAGGTCCGCACGTCGATCGCCGCCGCAATCACGAGCAGCAGCGCGAGCACGCCAAGCAGGATTTCGGTAAATACGCCGTTTGTCATGCTGCCAGACCTAGACGGCAGGGCTTTCGAAACCGTAACCGCTCCAGGCGATGTCTGATTTTGATGTCCTGATCGTCGGCGGAGGAATTGCCGGAGCAAGCCTTGGCGCAGGCATTGCAAGCCGAAGGCGTACGGCGATTATCGAAGCCGAATCGCATTGCGGTTTCCACGCGACCGGACGTTCTGCAGCCTTCTGGTTGGAGAGCTATGGAGGACCTCAGGTCGCCCTGTTGAGCGCCGCGTCGCGAGACTTCCTGGACAAACCTCCTGCAGACTTTTCCGAGGAGGGATTCCTCAGAACACGCGGGGCCCTCCACCTCACTCGCGGCGAACTTCCCGAGCTACCGCCAACCGTTGAGACACGGGTGATCGAACGGCCGGAGCTGGAGCGACTCCTGCCCGGCCTCCTTCCACAATGGAATCGCGCCTTGTTCGAAGCCGGATGCGCGGACATCGATGTGGCTGGCTTGCACGCGGCCTATCTCAAGCGATTTCGCAGGCTCGGCGGTGTGACCAGGACCGACGCGCGTCTTCACTCGGCCTCTTATGGTCGTGGACGGTGGGAAGTGGGACTGGAGGATGGGTCTTCCATCTCAGCCGGCATCCTCGTGAATGCGGCCGGCGCCTGGGCCGATCCGGTTGCCCTTGCGTGCGGCGTAGAGCCGTTGGGAATCGCCCCGAAGCGACGCACGGTCGTTCAAGTGAGAATCGGCCGTTCGGGGCTACGGGACCTTCCGCTCGTCGACGACGCCGACGGCACATTCTACTTCAAAGGGGAGAGCGACCGGACCGTCTGGCTTAGCCCGCATGACGAGATCGAGAGTGAGCCATGCGACGCCGCCCCGGAGGAGATCGACGTCGCAACGGCCGTCGCCCGCTTCCAGAGTGTCGTCGACTGGCCTGTCGAGGCCGTAGAACGGAGCTGGGCGGGCCTCAGGAGTTTCGCGCCCGACCGCCTGCCGGTTTACGGCTTCGACCCGACCGCTTCCGGATTCTTCTGGTGCGTTGGGCAGGGAGGTTTCGGGATCCAGACCGCACCTGCTGGAAGCGACCTTGCGTCGGCCGCATTGCTGGGAGAGCAGCCTGGTAGCGTCATTGACCCGCGGCAGTTCGCCCCCAACCGTTTGTCGGCGGTTACTACCGATTAAATCCATTCAGCGACGGTTTACGGCGAAACGCCTATCCCGTTGGTTCAAGTGCAGGATCCTGGCTGGTCGAAGCTTGGTGACGGTCTAGCATCGGCTGAGAATATTGGTCTCATATCCGGGGCTTATCTGCGGTGGGGAGTGGGGCACGGTG
>JBKPKE010000071.1:0-5253 GCA_046730955.1 Pseudomonadota bacterium | reverse complement strand
GTTCTGAGGGGTCGTGCACCTGGGTCCATGTATGCGCGGCGGGTTGTTTCAGAGGCTTTGATGAGCAGTTTACCGCGTTCGGGACGTATTCGCACTTTATCCGCAAGCAGTCGCGCTCGGCGTGAGAAGCACCGGGTCGCGCGGCAGCGCAAGCGGCTGCTGGCTGGCGGTGGTGGGCTCGCCCTGATCATCGCAGCTCCGCTGGCAATCACCGCCTACTTGGGGGTCGAGGCGGGCTTTCCGGGTATGGACGCCGCCAAAAGCCTCATGGCGCTGTTGCAGGATAGATCGCCGGGCGATCGCACCGCAGCCGAGCTGACCAAGACGAAAAAAGAAAAGGCCACTCCGGAGCAGCGCGCGCTTGGGAAGATCAACAAGCCCGTAGCTCCGCCCGAATTCCTGGAGGCACTCGTTCCTCCTCCAGTTACGATCGAGGACGTACCGCCGTTTCCGGTCGCGCTGGCAGGCCTTGGTCCGCTGGTCGAGATTCCTCCGCCGCCTCCAAGTGGCGGGATCATCACGACCGCTGCTCCTGGCGGTGGCGGTGGCGGCGGCTGTTGCAGTGGCGGAACGGAAAATCCGCCAACGGAAAATCCGCCAACCGAAAATCCGCCGGGACCGAATCCACAGGAAAATCCTCCTCCGGTGGTTCCCGAGCCAGACACCTGGGCGACGATGTTGCTCGGCTTCGGTCTAACCGGCTGGCTGATGCGCCGGCGTCGGCGGCAGGATCGCGCCGCGGCCTGCGCATAACTCACGTGAAACGCGGGTTGCTTCTATTGCTGGCGATTGCCGGCATTGCCTCCGCGGCAGCCGCTGCATGGTCTTCGGGGTTCATCGCCAGCAAGCCCCCCTCTCCCAAAGGGAAATCCGAGTCTCCTCATTCCTGGGCGGGCAGCGATCGCACTTTCGTGACGGACGCGCAGAATTTCCAGGCGCGCGCGGAGGGACTTTTCAATCGGGACGTTAAGTCCGTTTTGAACGTCCGCAAGCGCATGCGCTACGGCCAGTACATCTGGGACGAGAAGAACGTCCCGAACGGTTCCATGTGGATACGTGTGGATCTCGACCGACAGATCATCTCGGTCTTCCGCGGCGGGCACGAGATCGGAACGGCGGTAATCCTCTACGGCGCGGACGAGAAAGAGACGCCGGTCGGCACCTTTCCGATCCTGGCCAAGCTCGAGGACCACAAGTCGATCACCTACGACAATGCTCCCATGCCCTACACGCTCCGGCTAACGGGCGACGGAGTTTCAATTCACGGCAGCGATGTGCGCTGGGGCCGCGCCACGCACGGCTGCATCGGAGTACCCGTGGAATTCGCCCACAAGCTGTTCGACGAAGTATCGAAGGGCGATCAGGTGACGATCTTCTCCCACGGACGAGCTGCCTGACGACCGCCGTCCACGGCAGTTATCCATCGCTAAGTCTATCCTTCGCTAACTATTCGGTGACCTTCTTTGGGCAAATAGGCCGGAGCTCAACCTTCAAGGTGCTCCATGCCTCGCTTGCGTCGCGTCGCTTCTGCTCTTGCTGCACTCGCGGTAGCGCCTGCGCTGATCTCGGGCGTTGGTCCGCGTCAGAACTTCGAAGAGCGGCTCCTGGCGGCTCACAACCGCGAACGGGACGCAATGGGCGCCGCTCCGCTCAAATGGGATCCGATGCTCGCGCGTTCGGCGCGTGACTGGGCGGAATATCTGGCCCGCAGCGGCAAGTTCGAGCATTCTTCCGACAGTCCCTGGTATTCCGACCCCGAAGGCGAGAACCTCTGGGCGGGAACGGTCGGCTACTATCAGCCGGAATCAATGGTCGGCCTGTGGAAGGCTGAGAAGCGCGACTTCAAGCCGGGCGTCTTCCCGAACAATAGCCGCGACGGCCGGGTCGAGAACGTAAGCCATTACACCCAGCTGATCTGGTCCAGTACGGGTTCGGTCGGCTGCGCCCTGGCGCCAGGTGAGAAAGAGGACGTTCTCGTCTGCCGCTATACTCAGGCCGGGAACGTGCTCGGCGAACGGCCGATCTGAATGGCCGCCGCAGGGTAGCGGCTGTTAACCATTCTCGCCCTATCCATAGAACATGCTCGAACGCGGTCTGATCCTTATCACCCTCGCAGCCGGCGCCGGCGTTGGATTCTTCTGGCCAACGCATGGAAGCCAGCCGGCAGCCGCATCGTCCTCCGCGATCGAAGTCACGCTCAACCGTAGTTCTGACCATCACTTCTACGCGACGGCGAGCGTCAACGGTCATGACGTGCGTTTCCTGGTCGACACGGGCGCAAGCGAAATCGCGCTCACCGAAGAGGATGCGCGCAGGATCGGCGTGAAGTTCGATCCTAATAAGTACGAGCTCCTTGGCGAGGGCGCGTCCGGTTACGTTCGCGGCCAGTATGTCGATCTCGCTGACATCCGCCTCGAAGGCATCGATCATGGCAAAGCCAAGGCTGTCGTGGTCGAGGGCGCAGACATCTCACTTCTCGGCCAGCCGTTCCTGGAGAATCTCGACGAGATCGTCATCCGCAAGGGTGAGATGATCCTTCGCGACCAGGGCTGACAGCCTGATCTTGAAAGCATTGCTTCTTGTCATCCCCGCTCTGATGGTGATGAGGTGAACTGATCGGGAGCGAACGGGGTGGCCAGGATGATGGGTTTCATGCAGCGGCTGGTCTGTCCCAATTGAACGCCCGCATCAGCTCTCTCATGGGCAACATCCCCCGGCCGACGCTGGCGCGTATCGGATGGGCGACGGGGACGTTCGGCCTGATCCAGGTCCTTCGCTTTGCCAACAACGTCATATTGGCGCGGCTGCTGTCCCCGCCGCTCTTCGGACTGATGCTCATCGTCAATTCGATCCGAACAGGCGTGGAGCTCATTTCCGACGTCGGCATCAATCAGAACATCGTCAGCAACAAATCCGGCCTCACACCCGATTTCTATGACACAGCATGGACGATCAAGGTCGTCCGCGGGATCGCTCTCGGCGCCTTCTTCATGCTCACGGGCAAGCTGTTCGCAAACTTCTTCGAACAGCCCCAGCTGGCCATCATCATGCCCGTCATCGCGCTGACGTTCGTCTTCCTGGGCTTTCAATCGACGAGCTCAGCACTTCTCCAAAAGCAGAAGACGATCGCTCGAAACACCATTTTCGAAGTGATCGTCGCGGCGATCTCGCTCGTCGTTCATGTCGCGCTGGCTCTCGTCACGCCTACCATCTGGGCGCTCGTACTTGGGTCAGTGATTACCAGCGCAGCCGCGCTGATCATGAGCTATTTGATCATTCCCGGAATGCGGCACCGCTTCATGCTCGAACCGGTGAGCGTACGCGAAATCATCATCTTCGGAAAATGGATTTTCCTGTCGTCGATCATCTACTTTCTCGCGATGAACTTCGACCGGCTGTACTTCGCGAAGCTCATCTCGCTTGCCGAGCTCGGCATTTACTCCATCGCCCGTTCTCTCGCGGACATGCTGAGCACGCTCGTCATCCGGTCCAGTTACATGGTGCTCTTTCCGAGCGTAGCCGCCATGCAAACCAGCGCTCCGGAGCTCAGGGCTAAACTCCTTCATGGTCGAAGGATCATCCTGGTTCTGGTCGCCCTCGGACTTGGATTCTTCGTCGCAGTGTCTGACGTCGCAGTGAACCTGCTGTATGATCAGAGGTACGGATCAGCGGGCCTCATCTTGCCGGTGCTTCTGCTCGGCGTCTGGCTGGCCATTCTCAGCACCGTGAACGATTCGGTCCTGCTCGGCATGGGCAAGCCGGCCTATACGACCAGCGCCAACGCGGCGAAGCTCGCGACCCTCATCGTCGGGGTGCCCCTCGCCTTCAGCTACTGGGGGCTGATCGGAGCTGTGTTCGTCCTGAACGTGGGAGAGGCGGTACGATATGTGGTTTTATGGTGGCTTGGACGACGGGAGCATCTCGGATTCGGTCGCGACGACCTCGCGCTGACCATCCTGTTCCTCATCACCATTCCTGCGATCAGAGACCTGCTATGGTCGATCGGACTGACAGGAAACATGAGTTCGCTCTTCCCCGTCAAAGCGCTGGTCTGACATGCGGCTAGCCTATCTAACCAGCCAATATCCGGCGGCCTCACACACCTTCATTCGGCGCGAGGTCGAAGCACTCCGCGCGCTGGACTTCGAGATCCATACGTTCAGCGTCCGCGCTCCGGGGACCGACGAAACGAAGAGCGAAGCCGACAAGAACGAGGCGGCCAGCACCTTCTACATCCTGGGTCAACCAGCGTCCGCATTCATCGGCGCGCATCTGAGCGGATTGTTCACGCGCCCTGCGCGTTACTTCCGGACGTTGGGACTTGCGCTTAGTCATCGGCCGCCTGGCGTCCGGGGAGGCCTGCTCGCGTTTGCCCATTTCGCGGAAAGCGTTCTGCTCGCGCGCGAGCTGAAGCGCAGGCAAATCCAGCACCTGCACAATCATTTCGCCAATTCAGCCGCCACGGTGGGGCTGCTTGCCACACGGATGCTCGGAATTGGCTGGAGTTTCACGATGCACGGCATCTCCGAAACCGACTATCCGGCCGGCCTCATGCTCGGCCGCAAGATTGAAGCCGCCGACCTGGTCGCTTGCGTGTCGTGGTTTGGACGAGCGCAAGGAATGCGGCTGGTCGCTCCCGAGCACTGGGAGAAGATGCATGTCGTCCGATGCGGCATCCCATTCGAGCGCCTTCCCAAAGGCGGAAGCTCGAAAGGCTTGATCTGCGTGGGGCGCCTTTCCGCGGAGAAAGGCCAGGCAGGACTGCTCAGGGCATTGGCAAATCTGTCCACGGAACATCCCGATCTGCACCTTCGTCTCGTCGGGGACGGCCCGGAGCGGCAGTATCTCGAGAAACTCGCCTCAGACCTGGGACTGGGCAATTCGGTCACATTCGCAGGCAGGCTTTCCGAAACGGAAACGCTAGAAGAGATCGCGGCCAGCGACATCCTCGTCCTCTCGAGCTTCATGGAAGGGCTTCCCATCGTGCTGATGGAAGGGATGGCTCTTGGCGTTCCCGTCGTTGCCAGCCGCGTCGCGGGCGTCCCCGAATTGATTGAAGATGGCGTAGGCGGGCTGCTTTTTGCGCCATCCAATTGGGCCGAGCTCAGAGCCTGCATCGAGCGGCTTTTGACGGATGATGCACTTTGCCGATCACTGGCCGAGCATGCGAAGAAAAAGGTCGTCGCTGAATTCGATGTGCGGAAATCCGCCGCGCAACTCTCGGCGCTCTTCAAACAGGTTGCCAAGACATGA
>JBKPKE010000070.1:0-7857 GCA_046730955.1 Pseudomonadota bacterium | reverse complement strand
GTGTCGCCGGGGCTGTGAACGCCGCGACATGGCGGCTCGCGAGCGCCTGGTCGAGATAGCGACGGGCGGCGGTCTCCGGGTCAACGGTTTCGGTCCCGAGTGCGGCCGTGCTGAACGTGTGGAGCGAGGGCCGCTCCTCGGCGAGCGCGGCGAACGTCGGCTTCTCGGCCTCGTTGGCGATGTGGATTGAAAAGGACTTCAGTCCGTTGCCGGATTCGCCGCCCGCTGGCATTGGCCCGCACTCCTCCGATACAGCCTGGCCGCGAGGGGAACTCCGGAAGCGCGACGCGCTTCCGAGGCTTCCATCAGACGGTCAAATTCGGCGGCAAGTTAACCGATGTTTAACACAGGTTTGGCGTTCCGCAAAGCGGAAGGGCAGTCGCGCCAGCGCCGCGCCAACGGATCCTCAGGCCTGTGCAACGTAAAGCGGCGAGCCGAGCAGGAATCCCTTTTCCAGGTCCCGGTCGAAGACCTTCGCGGCGAACTCGAACATCTGCCTCGAGTGCGTGTGGGTCCGGGCCCTGGAATCCTCGTCTATCTCCGCCCTCAATTCCATGAGGCTGGAGATGTCCAGGTCCTCGTCGTCCATCCGTTCCCACAGGTCCGGCTGGAAATAATAGAGCGACGCCGGCTCGAGATTGCTCATGCCGGTGACATGGGCCGCCGATCCAACCAGGCCCACTCGAAGACCGTTCGCGCCGACGCCTTCGGCGAAACCGGAAAACAGGACCATCTTCCCGGGCTCGTCGTCATCGATCAGTCGCCAGGACATGGGAACGGTTCCGCGCACGAAATCGCGAGCGCTCGTCAGGTCGCCGAGTTGTCCCGTGGCTTCCAGCTCCCGAAGAACGATCTGCAGCCTGATCTCGAGCGTCGCCTCCTTCTTCTCGGAGCCTCCGCCGGCCTCCACGAACCCGAGGTTGACCTTCAGTTCCTTGGAATATTTGTTGAGCGATCGTGCGTCGATCTGCTCCCACAGCATGTCGACCTTGGCCTTCGACCTGTAGACATAGTATCGCAAGTTCCCAGCCATGAGGCCGCCCTTCTTCGATGACCCGAGAGGAGGCGCCTGGATACAATTGGCGGGCGAACATTAGCACCGGCGGCGTTTCCAGTCGACGCTCGCCAGGGACAGGCCGGAAGGCTCTTCAGCCGGATCGCCCAAGAAATGAAGCACGCGTCGGCCAGCTCGAGCTCTCCCAGGCCGATCGAGCGCCTCGCCTCCTATGACCGCGCCCTTCTTCTTCCCGGAAAGCCGCGGGACGTGGTCCGGCAAGCCTTGGAGGCTCTGGGAATCGCAGTCCACAACTATGAGTGGAGGCCGATGGCGACATCGCGGTGCGTTTCCCGGAAGGCTTCCGGCGCTGCGGTTTCGCTGCGGCGACCTTGCGGCAACTCAAAAACAGACAGGAATCTCGCGGTCGGACAGGATCACCGCTGCGGGAGCGCCGCTCCGGCATAGGGGTCGAATGGCGTGGGCGCCGGGGGCGCCGCCGCCGTTGGCGCGGGATAGGCCGGTGGGGCCGGCAGGGTCGTCATCGCGGGGGAATCCGAGGAGGTGGTCCTGACCCCGGCCATGATCCCCGAGGCGATCGACGATGCGCCGAAGAGGATGAAGCAGCCGAAGATGACCTGCCCTGCCCGGCGAATGTCGATGCGCCCGGCGACCATCAGCAGCCCGATCGAGGCGACCGCGATCATTGCGACCGACATGGCGAGCGTCCCAAGCAGCGTTCCGGTGAGCCAGCTCACCGCGGCTGCGAACACGTCCGGATCCTGGGCCTGCGCGAGCGGAGTCAACGGGCAGGTCGCTCGGCGATGACGACGGACTCGACCTGCCGGCGGCCGCCGGTGCGCGACAGGTGCACGAACAGGTCGATCGACTGCTCGACATAATGGCGGACGTCGTCGCGCGACAGCCGCGACCCGCCATCGAGCACGAGAAGCGCGATCTGCTCGACCGCGCCCTGCGGAGAATCGGCGTGGACCGTCGTCATCGAGCCGGGATGGCCGGTATTCGCGGCACGAAGAAAGGCAAGCGCCTCGGGGCCGCGCAATTCGCCGAGGATGATTCGGTCCGGGCGCATGCGCAGCGACGCCGACACCAGGTCGTTCGTCCGCACCTGGGCTTCACCGAGCTCGCCGCGGACGGCGACGAGGCCGACGCAGTTGGCGTGCACGACATGAAGCTCGGGCGTGTCCTCGATGAGGATGAGGCGCTCGTCGGGCGGAACCTCGCGCAGAAGGGCATTGAGGAAGGTCGTCTTGCCGGTCGACGTGCCGCCGGAGACGATGATGTTGCGGCGCGCCCGCACCGCGAGCGCAAGAGCCTCGGCGAAGGCGCGCCGGTCGACCAGGTCCCGGATCTCGCGCTCGTGCTGCCGTTCGGCATTGTCCGTGCGCGTTCCTGCGAAGAAATCGCCGGCCGCATAATCCTGCAGGGTCAGCGAGGCTGCAACCTGCCGGCGAATGGCGAGCGCCAGCGGGCCGCGCGTGGCGGGCGGGGCTACAACCTGAATGCGCGAGCCGTCGGGAAGAGTCGCGGCAAGCAGGGGATGCTCGCGGCTCACTCCCTGGTGCGTGAGCGCTGCGATCTGCCCGGCGAGGCGGGCAAGCACGACGTCCGTAAGCGCAGGATCGTCATGGCGCTCGACAGCCCCACCCAGGGTCTCGATCCACAATTCTCCCGCCCGGTTGACGTAGATGTCGGTGACGTCGGGGCGATCGAGGGCGTGCCGGAAGGGAGCAAGGCAGGACCGAAGATAGACGCCTGCGGGCGCGATCTCGGCGATGGCCGCGCTCACCGTCCCCGCTCCACTGCAGTGAAGTCGAGGTCATGCGCGACGAAGACGCTGATGCTCTTTCCGGGCGGCACGGTCAGCGTCGGCACGTAGTTGGTCGCCGGCATGGCCGGTCCGGCACTAGCAATACCCGCGGTCCCGCCGCCTTGCGGAAGCACCACGACCGGGCCGGTGATGGCCCGCCCGGCCAATGCCCGGCCGACCTCGAAGGTCGACTGGAGGAGGGCCTCGCCGAGGCGCCCGAAGAAGTGCGAGTCCACCGATGCGGGCACCCCGCCCCGGCCAAGCGTGTCCACCGCGGGCGAATCCATCGTGATCGTCATGCCGTCGGGCCGGATCAACCGGTTCCAGACGATGGTCGCGCGGTTCTGTCCCTGGGCAATGTCCGAGCGATAATCGCCGATCAGCCGGCTTCCCCGAGGAATGAGGATGTTCTTCCCGTCGAAGCCCCGAACATCGCGCGAGACTATTGCCCGGGCAAAGCCGGGCCGCGTCGAATCGAACGCCGTCTCGAGCACCGCCGGAATGAGGAAGCCCTGCGGGACGGTCATGCTGCGGTTGGCGAACGCGCTGGCCCGCATCCGGCTGACCTGCCTCGAGGCTCCAAGGGGAGACGCTCCGGCCGCTGCCCCGCCCGCCGCGCCGGCGGGACCCGCGCCGCTGTCGATCACCAGCGCCGTTCCAGCCGAGCTCCGGGCCGGCGCCTGGACGGGCGGCGGGAGCATCTGAACCGGCGGCGGTGCGTAGACCGGCTGCGGCTGGACGATGCGCGGCGCCGGTGCCGTCGCGACCTGGGCCAGCGGAAGGACGGCCGGCTTCTGCTGCCCGACCGGGACAGGAACGATCACCGGCGGCGCCGGCGGGATGTAGAGCGGGGGCGGCGGTGCGAACTGGGTTGCCACGGCGCTTTCGGCAACCGGCTCGGGAACATGCGTCCGGCGCGCGTTCAACACGAGGAAAAGGGCCACGGCGAAAACGAGGATGCCTGCCACCAGCACCGCGGGCGGGAGGCCACGGTTGGGCAGCCGGACGGCCGGACGAACGCCCGTGTCCCTTGGATCGTTGCCCCCGAACAGCGCCTGGAGGCGCGGATCGCCGAATTCGGTAACGGCCATCAGCCGCCCTTCCGTGCATTGATGCGGTCGGCCCGGGCGACGTTATGGTCCATCCGGAAGATGAGCTTCTGCGGCGCTCCGTCGACAACGAAAATGTCGTCGGTGCCCATCATCCCGTTGACGAGCGCTTCCTTCCCCGAGCGGTCGGGGGCGTAGACGGCGGGAATCGGAGAACCGACGGGCCAGCGGATGAAGGTCCTCTGCCCGTCGTCCGTGACCGCCGCCGGGCGGATCTCCTGGTCCCCACTGATGCGGTAGCGGCTGAGGCGCCGGGAGGCCGCCGACACGTCGACGAACTGAGCGCCCTGCGGTGCGGCGGAGGGAGGAGGATAATGGAACTGCACCGTATACGGCATGTCCGGCGCCGGCGTGGACAAGGCGTAGAGATCGAAATTGTAGGTTCGGACCGACGTGATGACGGTCATGTTGGTCGAGACGTCCGCAAGCGCCGGCTTGAGGAACAGGCGATCGCCGTTCCGGTTGACGCTGACCTGCCAGGCGGCGGCGTCCCCGATTGCAACATTCTGGACCTGCTCGTCGGGCGAGAGCTCGACCATGAGCTGAAAGCCCGGCGCGCCGCGCAGCTGCACGACGCGGCCGGCTTCATAATCGACGCTCTGGAGACGCGGATCGCCCGCGCCCGGCATCGGCTGCACCTGCGCTCCTGCAGGAAAGGCGGCGACAAGCATCGCAGCGAGGACGGCGCCCGCAAGCCTCACCGGGCCGCTCCCTGCGCTGCCGGCGCCACGGGCGCGACGAGCGGCTGTGCGCCATAATAAGCGGCCTGTGGCCCTCCGCTCGCGGCGGCTGCGGGCTGGGCGACAGGCTGCGCCGGGACGGCCGGCGGCAGGGCTTCGGGGTCGCGCCGGTAGCGCACGACCTGGAAGCCGAGCGGATTGACGAAGCGGTCCTCGAGCTTCATCGGCGCGCCCGAATAGCGGTAGCGGATCATGGCCACCCACGAGCCGGCAGGCTGGGCCTGCCCGCCCTGGTCGATGCGGACGGTCTCGAACCGCACCATGGCCGCGTCGGGACCGATCGGGGAAACGCTCCTGACGCGCACGTCGACAAGGGTCGTCCGCGGATAGAGGGCAAGCGGATTGTCCGGGCTCGAGGCAGCCATCGACCGGACGTAGCTGTTGCGCGCTGCATCAGCCGAGAAGAGGGCAACCTTGCGATAGTTGGCGCCGAGGGTCGCGATATCGAACCCCTCGCGGGCGAGCACGTACTGGACGAGGAAGGATTGCGTCAGGGCCGAGTCCGGTGCGACCTTCGCCGGATCGAGCGGATCCAGCGCCTGCACGTAACCCGTCGTCCGGTCGACCATCAAAGTATAGGGCTCGACCGTCTTCAGCGGCATCAGGACGACCAGGGCAATGGCCTCGAGGAGGGCGATCGCCGCAGCCACGCCGGCCACGATCCAGGCGATCCGGAACGACGAGCGCATCGCCTGCACCCGGTCGCGGTTCCAGCTCGCGGCTTCCGCGTAATAATTGTCCATCGCCTCGCGGCTGTGCTCGTTCATGCGCCTGAATCCCGCCGCGCCGCACGGGCGGAGACCCGTGCTGCGGAGCGCCTTTGGAAGGTTCGGCCGACCGGCGTCGCCGACCGGAAATCTTCACCGGCCGGAGCGCCGGAGAATGTGGTGACCGCCACGCCCGGCATCCTGCTGCGGCCGTCTGCAAGAAGCGCGGCCCGGATCTCCTCGCGCCGGCTTGTGGCCGCGAGAATGCCGGCCACGGCCGCAGCCCTGGACCGCTCGGAATCGCGGCGCGCTGCCCGCGCGGCCACGTCGGCCGCCGGCGCGAGCCCGGGCACGGCAGGGCCGCCGCCAACGCCAACCAAGGGAAGAATTGGCGGGAGCCGGAAGGCATGCGCCAGCCGGGCGCAGCCGTAGAGCGTTGCAAGGACCAGGATCGAGAACAGGCAGGCGATGACGAACAATTCGGAAGGAAGCGCAGGAAGCGCCTCGCCGGCCATCCGGCGTGCAAGGACGATCGACAGCCAGGGCTCGAGGAGCGCAAGCTCGAGGCCGAGGGCGATGGCGACGCCGACGGCGGCAAGCGCCGCTCCGCCAAGGACCCGCACCCAACCCTCGAACATGCTCCGCGTGGAATCGAACAGGAGGAAAGCGATGAAGAAGGGGCCAAAGGCGAGCATCAAGCCGGCGAGAAGGCGAACGGCGCCAAGGGACGCGATCGCCGTCAGCAGGAAGAGGATGCGCGAGCCGCCGAGCGCGAAGGCGTCGAAGCCGCCGAACGGCGGCGGAGCCACTTGCGTTCCGGCCGCCAAGGCGTTGCCCGGGCCGAGGATAGCGAGCTGCGCAAGGGCCTGGTCGGCGAGATCGAGGCGCTGGAGCAAGGTCCCGTCGGATCCGACGACCCCCGCCCGCGGACCGATCTCGGCGACCAGCTGCTGCGGACCGTCGGTCACCACGTCATAAACCAGCGTTCGATAGGCAGGCCAGCTCGTCGCCAGGGCAAGCACTGCCCCCAATTTGATGAAGGCCAAGGTCGCGCCGCGGATCGTCAGCGCGCGGCCGACCAGCAGATTATAGCCTGTGAGCGCGATGAGGACGGTGAGGAAGCCGGTGAGGACCACCGTGAGGGTCGAGCCCGGCGCGGCAAGCGCCTGCCAGGCGCCGGACCCCAGGGTCTCCGACTGGCAGTCGACATAGTTCGCCATCGCACTGACGAAGCCGGTGGAAGGATCTGCGGAGCAGGCCATCAGGCGCTTTCCAGCAGGCGGGGGAGCCAGTCCTCGGGATCGTCCCCGGTCTCAAGGCGGATCTCGTCGAGCAGACGGACGGTCCGCTCGCGGCCCGAAAGGATCGTCAGCAAGTCCTTTTCCCCGCTGAGGTTGAGACGCGCGACGACGCTGTCGTTGCCATGCTTGATCAGGAAGCAGTGCGCCGTGTCGGGAATCGTCCGGACGAGCTCTAGCTCATGCTCGGTGAGCCCGAAGCCATCGACATAATCCGAGGCCTGGGCCTTCGGGTTCGACATGAAGATCTGCGTTGCCGCCTGCTCGATGATGGCGCTGGCGATGCGGCTTTCGAGCGCATCCTGCGCGCTCTGCGTGGCGAAGCCGACCACCCCGTTGCGCTTGCGGATGGACTTTTCCCAGTCCTTGATGCGCCGCACGAAAACCTCGTCGTCGAGGGCCTTCCAGCCCTCGTCCACGACGACGATCGAAGGACTCCCGTCAAGCCGCTCCTCGACGCGCTGGAACAGGTACATCATGGCGGGGGTGCGCACGATCGGATCGTCGAGGACCTGGGTCATATCGAAGCCGACGGCTTCGGCCCCGAGATCGGTGAGGTCCGCCTCATTGTCGAACAGCCAGGCGCGTTCGCCCTCCCCCCACCAGGGCTTCAGCCTCGACCAGAGGTCCTTGCCGTGCGGCTTCTGGCCGCCGCGGAAGAGCTCCACGATGTAACGCAGTCGCCGGTGGGCGGCCGGCTCGCCGTAATTGGCATCCACCGCATCCTTGATCCGCGCGGCTTCCTCGCCGTCGACCCCGCCCGCAAGAACGGCCAGCCAGTCCGCGGCGAACCGGCGGTTGGCGGGCGTGTCCGGCAGCTGCAGGGGATTGAGGCCGGACGGCACCCCTGGGCGCAGGACATCGTAGCGCCCGCCGATGGCGCGGATGAACAGCTCGGCGCCCCGGTCCTTGTCGAAGAAGATGATGCGTGGCGAGAGGCGGCGCGCCTGGGCGAGCAGGAAGTTGAGAACGACGGTCTTGCCGGAGCCCGAAGGGCCGATGATCGTGAAGTTGCCGAGGTCGCTCTGGTGGAAGTTGAAGAAATATGGTCCCGCCGCGGTCGTCTCGAGCAAGGTGACGGCGTCACCCCAGTGATTGCCTTTGGCGCGGCCCAAAGAGAAATTATGACAGCTTGCGAGCCCGGCGAAATTGCTTGTCGAGACAAGGCCGCGCCGGGC
>JBKPKE010000069.1:0-10516 GCA_046730955.1 Pseudomonadota bacterium | reverse complement strand
CGTCATCTCCATCGCCAAGAAATACACCAACCGCGGGCTGCAGTTCCTGGACCTCATCCAGGAAGGCAACATCGGCCTCATGAAGGCGGTCGATAAGTTCGAGTACCGCCGCGGCTACAAATTCTCGACTTACGCCACCTGGTGGATCCGGCAGGCGATCACCCGCTCGATCGCCGACCAGGCGCGGACCATCCGGATCCCGGTCCACATGATCGAGACGATCAACAAGCTCGTCCGAACGGGCCGCCAGTTCCTGCACGAGACCGGCCGCGAAGCGACCCCGGAGGAGCTCGCCGAGCGCCTCTCCATGCCGCTCGAGAAGGTCCGCAAGGTGATGAAGATCGCCAAGGAGCCGATCAGCCTCGAAACGCCGATCGGCGACGAGGAAGACAGCCACCTCGGCGATTTCATCGAGGACAAGAACGCTGTCATCCCGGTGGACGCCGCGATCCAGTCCAACCTCAAGGAGACGGTGACCCGGGTCCTGGCGTCACTCACCCCGCGTGAGGAGCGCGTTCTGCGCATGCGCTTCGGCATCGGCATGAACACCGATCACACGCTGGAAGAGGTCGGGCAGCAGTTCAGCGTCACCCGCGAGCGTATCCGTCAGATCGAGGCGAAAGCCCTCCGGAAATTGAAGCACCCCTCACGTTCAAGGAAAATGCGCTCTTTCCTCGACCAGTAGGGCTTTCCTTTTATCGAGGCGGAGGCGCTGACGGACGTGCCGCTCGCAGCCATGCCGGGGTGCATGGAGCATGGTACGGGAGCATCTGGGCCGGTCGCGGAAGATGCGGTTGTTTCGGATCAGTGACGCTGCCGGGTCACTGACCGTTCGTCCTGGGCGCAGGTGGGATTGTCGTTCGTTCTTACTTAGGCTGCGACTGAAAGGTCGATCTTTCGCCCGACTGCCCTTGCGATCACATCCGCCAAATAAGGTGCGGCGTTCAGCAACTCGTTCCGGGTCTCAAATAGCGCCAGAAAGGGGCCCCGTTTCCTATCGGACGAGAGGAGGCGATTATGCACGATTGGCAGCCAGCTAATTGGATTGCGGTCGAGCGTCGTTCGACTCGACGTGCCCGTGATTCCAAATACATCGACGTACTGAACGCCCTTACTTCTGAATAAGGCGAAAGCTTGCGCTCGGTTCCCGGCAATGCGATCCAATCTGGGAGAATTCCGAAGATCAAAGAGCCACGCCGGGGGGGTTTGCGAGAGCATATCCAGAAGCACATCGCGACTCACTTGAGCCGCATCCAGTGCCATGAGCGTATCCGGTGACGAAAATGACAGGGCAAGCTGGTGCGCAAGCTTCCGACGCCGACTCTGTGCAAGCTCTAACGTCGAACCACGCTCTACAATCTGCAAATAGCTCGCCCGTGAACTGACCATCATGCTTCCCCAAGGTCTTCAGCAGAGTGGCCTCAATCTGTGCATAGCTGAGCCGCATCGTTTCGATCGGACCGGTACCGTCCCTATGTGGAAAGGACTTCAGCATCTCGCCCGTTGCGACGTCCTTCAATTCGCGATCCTTGTAGAACGCACGCCGGTACAATCGCGGTGCAACGCCTGTAAACGGCCTAAACAGCACTTGGAGCGTCTTGCCGCGATTCTCATCCTTTCCCCGCTCCTAGAATTGGCTTGGCGGTACCCATCCTGTCCGTCTCGTCGTAATTGAGTCGCCGTGGAGCGGAAGGGCTTTGCTTTTGAGGTAAGGCTCGATGAACTGCACCTCATCGACACCGGCAGACACGATATGCCTGGCGCAGTTGTGACACGGGTACGTCGTAACGAAAAGGCGGGATCCGACTGTTGAGACGCCCTGTCGACCTGCTGATAACAGCGCGTCCATTTCCGCGTGTACCGCTCTGCTAAATTCGATGAGTTGGCCGAGCCGACTGTTGCGTAACTGATCCTGAACGCCTTCCGGGACCGGAACACCGACATCCGAAAGGTAGTCATCAGTTCGCTGATGATTTCATTCTGCTCACGGGTATTTCGGCAATACCCTCCGTGAACCGCGCACCGATGATCATCGTCGTATTCGGGATCACGGTCTGTGAACTCTTGGAAGAACCCGCCATATACGCCTCCGCCCGCACGGGGCACCTCGTTGGTGCCGGTAGAGAGTACGTTTCCCTTCTTGTCCATCAACGCCGCCCCAACCTGACGCGACAGGCAAGCGCTTCGCATTCGTGCGCCGTACGCATGGTACATAGCTGTTTCGTTGGGCCTCGGACGTACCACCCGCGAGTGGGTGATGATGTCGGTTAGGCGCCCAAGTCGTCGATGACCGTCCAGTCGGGGTTAGGATTGTCTTCCCCTACGTCATTTCTGATGATGCGAGGTGATGAGTTATCGACGAAAAAATCTGAAAGGTGAAACGTCGCGGCTACTTGCTGCCCGTATTTCTCTGCGGCTTTCTCGTCGCGAGCCATAAAGGCGTCGATCTTTACTTTACCGGCATCCTCAAACTTGTCCCGAAGTCGCTCCCGTCTCGTATCTTCGTCGCACACAACCCCGATCAGGCAGAACGCTTGCTGATAAACTCTACGTAGGAGATGGACCTCAGCCGGGTTCCTAAGCGAATCAATGATGTACGCTCTCTTCTTGTTATCAGGCGTAACGGCCTCGCCGCTCTTTAGCTCAGTCCCAGTGCTGGACGCCCGATAGGCACGAATCTGCTCGATTAGCCGTAAAGCTACAGCGGCATGGTCGCCGCTCGTCTTTCGAAGCTCATCGCCTGCATCCTGAAGGCTCTCCGTTTGAGCCATGGGGGTCTCGCTCTTAATCGCGAAACCGTTCTTTTCGGCCCATCCCAGGATCACATCACGCGCTTTAAATATTCGAGCGTCGTACTTGTTGTCCTCGTTAGTGAGAAACTCGTGCAGTGCTTCGGCAATCTCACTTGTACCTGACCCTACAGGCCCGACGACGCCGAACACGAGCTCGTTCGTAACCATTCCGCGAACAAGCGCATCAATGTCTTTCCGCTGCCGCCGAATCGGCGCAGCATTAGGTGCCACACTCGCCATCTTCCCCCGTACGCTACACACGCCCAATAATTTGCGATTCGGCTTGGTGTACGTTCTCAGGTGTTAGGCACGCTGGCAATTCAAGTTCACATGGTAGTCGTTATTTCTGTGAACAATTAATCTTAACCGTTCTCCCAGTTCACGCATGCGCGGTACCATTCGGCGAACAAACACCCGCCTAGGAGCCCGTCACCGGAGTAAATGTCCTTTGCCGATTTCATCGGCTTCGTTCATCTTCGATTCCCCGTGACCGGACGATCATCCGGTCCACCATGCCCCGGGCATGGCGGCTGCGGCTGATCGCAGCGCGGCTTAGGTCCCCCGGATCAAGTCCGGGGTCGCGCGCCGGCCGGCACCCGGCGGCTATGTCGTTGTAGTTGTTGGAAATATTAGGTTCATCATCGGGCCGCTAAGCCTTCTCGTTTGAGCCGCCCTTTGTCGCGGGGGCGCAGGAGGAGGCTTGATCATGAACTTTCGGCGTCTGATGATTCCCGCGACCATGTTCCTCGCCAGCACCGGCTGCGTTGCCGGGCCGGGCGGGTCCTCGAATGCAGCAAACCGCACCGTCGCCGGCATTGCCCTGGGCTCGCTGCTGGGCGGCGTGGTGGGTGCCGCGACCGGGAGCGGAGTGATCCCCGGCGCCGCCGTCGGTGCATTCGCTGGCGGAGCAGCCGGCGCCGCGATCAACCCGAGGACCCTCGATCACGGCACCCGCGGCTATTGCTACACGGTCGATCAGGACGGCAACCCGATCGTCGTCGACATGGATGCCGCGGCCTGCAAGGCGGCCGGCGGAGCTCCAGCCCCCGCGGGGAGGTAGTTCCCCGCCTACTCGCTGGCTCTACACCGAAGCTGCCGAATGCTAACGCATTCGCTCCCTTCGGTTCGGCAGCTTGTGCAAATGAATCTCGACGATCAGATCCGCCGCTATTTCGGAACCCCCGACCTCGCGGCCGTTCCGCCGGAGGCGCTTGCCGCCGGGATCGAGCATATGAAAGTCGACCTCGGGCTGACCAAAGACCGGGGCGAGCGGTTCGCGCTCTGGGCGCTGCTGCACGTCCTCGGATCGGCCCCCGACCTGGATGTCGTCTTCGAGACCGAGGCCGATCGAGAGGCCGCGCGGAACTTCATGGACCTTCTGCAGTAGGAAAAGTCCCGCCGGCACTTCCTGCTGTCCTACAGCTCCTGAAATGTGCTCCAGGCCGGCGGATGCCCCTCGTGAGCCACAAAGATCCTCCGCAGCACTACCCGCGTGGCCTCCTCGCGATCGCTCGTTCTCGCGCGCGTACGTGCGTGAGCGCGCGCGCACTCACGCACGCGCGTAGCACTGTGACTTTTGGGACCTTTCGCGGTCTGCAGGGCCGATTCTACGCAATCGGCCCTGCGCTGCGCTCGGTAGCTGCCTACTTCAGGCCTTTGGCCATGTTCAGGTGGGCGGTGACCGTCGGCGCCAGGCCCTTGGCGAAGTCCTTCAGCGCCGGCGTATCGCCCGAGGCCGCATAGCCGTTGAGCGCGTCCAGCGCCGCCTGATGCGCCTTCACCTGCGCCGCGGCATAGGCCGTGTCGAAGTCGGCGCCAGTCTTGCCCTTCAGCCCGTCGAGGTCCGCCTGCTGCGCCGCCGACAGAGTGTCGTCCGGTATCACGGCGGGACTCAGCGCGCCGGCCCTCGTCTTCAGCTTGGCCGTCGAGCCTTCGTGCGCCGTGATCATCTTGCTTGCGAACGACTTCACGTCGGCCGACTTGGCCTGCGTTGCGGCCAGCTTCGAGCTTTCGATCTCGAACCGGTCGCTTGCGGCGGCCGCATTGGCGAAGCCTTGCGCCGAGGTCGGCAGGGCGGCCGACATCTCGTTGCCGGCCATCCCATTCTCGAGCATGCCGTTGTCCATCATCGCGCCATTGTCGACGACGATGTTCGTGTCCGTCGCCGCTTCATTGTTGTTCTTCTGGCCGCAGGCCGAAAGAGCCAGCACGCTCGCCGACAGGACCAGCAACACCTTGTTTGTCATGGCTTTCTCTCCTCGCGCGCCCATAACGACCCGTCGCAAGACTGCGTTCCTTGTCATTTTTCGCGGGAGCCTACTGCCGAAGCCTTCGTTTCCGTAGCCGGGACAAATGGGAGACTCGCAATGAGCATCTTCGGCAACATCATGAACAAGATTTTCCACCACGGCGCGGCCAAGGCGCAGGCTCCGGGATCGCCCGCCTCGCCTGCTTCGACGCCGTCGCAGGGCACTACGATGACGGCCCCTGCACCGGCTCAGACCGCAGCTCCCGCCCAGAACGTCGATGTCGGAGCGGTGCTGAGCGAGATGGCGTCGATGAAGGGTGGCGGCGGCAACTACCAGTCGTCGATCGTCGATCTACTGAAGCTTCTCGACCTGGATTCCAGCCTCGATGCCCGCAAGCAGCTGGCGAACGAGCTCAACGTCCACGTCGGCGCGGACGGCAGCGCGGAGGAGAATATCGGTCTCCACAAGGCGGTCATGCAGAAGCTGGCGGAAAACGGCGGCGTGGTGCCGGACAGCCTTCGGAATTGATTAGCCGACCGTCGGTATCGCCGATCTGAACTGGTCGATCGGCTCGCCGTGAAACCCGATGTAGGCGAGCGCCGCGAGCAGGAGCAGGATTCCGGCCGCCAGGATGAAACAGCCGCGCCGGTTCATGCGGTCGATCCAGGAGTTTGGTCTTCGGTTGTTGTCCATGACGAGTCGCCGTCCGGTTCGTTCAGGCCGTTGGGACGGGAGCCTTTTGCCGTGCAATTTCAAGCGCATCGGCCGCCATTGCCTCGAAGCGGTCCCCGACTGCGGGATCGAGCTGCTCGGCGACCCTGTGGAATCTTTCGGCCCGCGCCAGATACTCGTCGGCGGGAAGGTCTTCGATCGGCGTCCGATACCAGCGCTGCTGCATAAGCCTTCTCGTCAAAGAAGTACCTTATGGTCCCGCCGGGCCGAGTCGCGCATCAGGCATTTTACCCACAGGTCGCCGCTTTCGGTCGTCGTACCGCGCTTTCACTTACGGTTCATGGCTGGAGCCGCTAGAGTCGCCGCCTCGCGACGCATCCACCACGACTGAAGACCGCTGGCCACCTATCGCCTCCGCCCTGCGTATGACAAAACGCCGCTGCGCCGCCGCGCATCGGGCGTTGCGCTCGCGCTCGCGATCAACGTTCTCTTAGTGCTCGTGCTCCTTGGGATCGGCGTCATCCCGATGAAGCTGCCCAAGGGCGGTCAGGCGCCGCTGATCGTCAACCTCGTCCAGTCCGAGAAACAGTCCCAGGCCGCGAAGAGCCAGTCGGCGGCAAAGCAGACGCCGAGGGTGAAGGAGAGCAAACCGCTTCCCAAGCCACGAATTCTCCTTCCCGCCAAGCCGACCATTACTCCGCCGCACGAATCGCCTTGGGTGGAGATGAGCAAGGAAGAGATGGCGGCCGCCGACATCGGCAAGATGCCTAAGGGCGCCGCCGGCGGTTTGTCAGCCGGCGATTCGGAGGCCGTCGGCCGCGCTCCCAACGGTGAGCTGCTCTATGCCGCCGAATGGGCCCGCCATCCTACCAGCGCCGAGCTTGGCGGCTACCTGCCCCGCAATGCGCCGGACGGCTGGGGCCTGATCGCGTGCCGCACTGCCGAGGGCAATCGGGTGGAGGACTGCATCGAGCTCGGCCAGTCTCCACTCGGTTCTCACCTTGCAAGCGCGGTGCGCCAGGCGGCCTGGCAATTCCGGGTGCGCCCTCCACGTAAGAACGGAAAGCCGCTCATCGGCTCATGGGTGCAGATCCGGATCGATTATTACAGCGTCAGCGCGAAAACCTGACCGCGTTACTGCAGCCCCTTGCCCTCATGCCTCGGCGCGATCCAGGTGATCAGGTCCCATTCGTTGCGAATGACGCAAAGCAGAAGGCCGGTGATGACCGCCGCGAGACCGTCCAGCTCCCACTGCCAGTCCTTCCACAAGGCGAGGGCGACGATGCCCAACGCGATGTAGAGCGCGCTCGGGATCACTCCATAGTACCAGACGTCGGTCCAGTGCGGCTTGTCCTCCCCCTTGAGACGCCGGATTCCGATTATGGACATCACGCCCCGCACCAGGCCCCAGGCGGCAACCACCGTGGTGACCACCGCGTAGGTTTGCCGGTCCATGCCTTTGGTGAGAGCAGCGGCGCTCAGCACCAGGACGAAGCTGACACCCAGGACGATGGGCCCCATGTAGAGCCTGGAGCCGGTCAGGACGCTCGAGCGGGACCGATCCTGCAGCAGGCTGATCACCACGAAGATGAGTCCGATCAGGACCGCGGCGGATGATCCCACCAGAAGGAAAAACTCGCCCCACCCCTCGAACATGGCTCGAATCCCCTCCGATTGCGTGAGAGCGGCATTAGCAGGGTGCGGATAAACGACGAACAGCCGTTGTTCATGCGTTCAACAGAGCAGCGGCTTAGCACTATGGCGCCCGCCGACCGTTGAATCCCAATGCCGACGTTTCAAATCCTCTATCTTCGCGAAAACGTCCTGGATCACAGCGAGGAGGTCCAAGCCGGCGACCTGCTCGATGCAATCGATCAGGCCATGACCAAAGAACGGGACCTGACAGCCGAGATCCGCAGCGACGGAGCGCGCGTGGGACTGATCGGCCCCTCTTTCGACGAAAGCACCGCGCGATCGATGGATCGCACCGCCGAGAAGGCGAACCAGCTTCAGGAGTCTGAAATCGCCGAAGAGATGAAGGCTCGACTGCAGCTGATCAGATAATCTCGCCTCACCAGGTCGCGACGGCAACTCCAATGCCCACAACGGCCGCCGTCATCACAATCGGAAGCCACGCCTGTGCGGTCTTGCGCAATATGTTCGTCATATCTACCCCCACCCATGCGCCCGGGCGTCAAGCCGCAGGCTCCAAGGCGGGACTCGATTCCTGACGTACTGCTGCCAGGCGGGACGAAAGGCAGCGAGTCCCGATCACAACTATATGTCAAATCGTCGACTGAGGAACGATAAAGCCGATTCTTCAACCACTTGATCCAAGTAGTGCGACTGTTAGGCCACATGAGAAAAGAGCGCCGACTTTCGTCGGCGCTCCCTTCATCATCCACTGAGTCCGGTTAGCGACGGTTGATGTCCACGTCGCGGACATAACCGCGATAATCGACCGTGCACCTGTACGAGAGGTCTGGCTGATAGTTCGCGCCATACGCTCCGTAAGCGCCATAACCGTACGGGCTATAGGCCATCCTGCCACTAGTCGCGAGACCACGCACCGTTACTCCATTTCGCGTGGGGTTCACCCGGCTGACGCTAAGCACGCGACCGTTGTAGCCCGTGTTCACGCCGAAAATGGCGCCGAGGATGCCGCTGGTGCCGCGAACGTTCAGTCGCGACTGCACGGCAGCCTGACACTGCTGGACGGCCATGTTGCTGGCGCCAGTATTGTAGCCATAGGCTTGGCCATAACGGTTGGTCTGATAGCCGTAGGGGTTGCCATAATATTGCGCGGCGGCCGGAGCCGAAGCAGCAAAAGCGGCTAGACCGGCCGTGCCGGCGAAGATCTTCGTAATGGTACGCATGGCTCTTTTCTCCTTCCACTAGGTGGAGCCTTGCGTGTTCAACGAACGGGAGGCGGACGTTGGGTTCCGCGCTCATCGTGAGGAACTGTCGGCTGGTCGACGAAGCCTGAACGACAGTTAAACCGTTCGACCGATGTTCTGCAGAATCCCTTTAAGAGGCATCAACCATATGCCTTGGCAAGCCGCTAACGGCCGAGTCGTAAATATGACTTCAGCAGCGCCACTCTTGATGCGAGCTCGAGTGTCACTGCCGGAACGAAGCAGAAGCCCTGCCCTCCACTTCGCCTCCCCGGCAATTGGGCAGGGCTTCATCTTATTCGGGCGGCGTGCTCGAACCTTCGCCTAGAGCCTTCTGCATATAGACATTGTCCAGCCAGCGGCCGTGCTTCCGGCCCGCGGCATGGATCCGGCCGACCTCATGAAAGCCGCAGGAAGCGTGCAACCGCACGGACGATTCCTCGGCGCCTCCAATCACGGCGACCATCTGCCGGAAGCCGCAGGCTTCGGACCGGTCGAGCAATCTGAGCAGAAGCGTCTTACCCACTCCGCGGCCGAGGCTGTCAGAGCGGACGTAAATGCTGTTCTCCGCCGTCCACCGATAGGCCTGACGGTCGCGGAACTGAGTGGCGTAGGCATATCCTATCAATTGGCCCGCGCGCTCGGCGACCAGGAATGGCCAGCCCGAAGCGAGGACCCATCCAATCTTCCGGCTGAAGTCCTGCGCGGATGGAGGCTCGGTATCGTAGGATGCAGTGCCATGCAGCACGTGATGAGCGTAAATCGCGGCGATTTCAGCCGCGTCGTCCTCTCGCGCGTCGCGCATCGAGAACATATCTGAGGCCGCCGCTCTGCTCGCCATTAGAGACGGTTCGTCGCATTCCGACGAGTCATGGGCAAGCCCAATGAGTTAAAATTGCCTCAACCATCCTGCTTGGGACGGAATTAAAGCAAGGCCTGTAAATATGGCGATGAGCCTCGGAGCAGTACGCCCACCGCTCATCGGGGCCAGTGACCGGAGTTGAGAGCCCTGTCCTCTGCTCCCCTTGCGGGCAGGGCTCCTCCTCTGCTCAGGCGTCCGCGCCCCCGCGAATGGGGATTTCCGCTTCCTCATAGCCGTTCCAATAGTGCAGACGCTCTGCCGCAACCTTCACGAGCAGCAACCCCGGCGTATCGATGCCGTCACGGAACCAGGCATCGAGATCCTTTGTCCAATGTTCGGCGAAGCGATCCTTGTCGTCGATCAGTTCACCTCGGCCTTCTATGGTGATGAAGAAAGGCTTCATTCCCAGTGCGCCCGACTTCCCCTGGTAGCTAAGCCCGACACAGCGCTCCCGCCGAATGTCACCGACCGTCCGAGTGCTCTCCAGAGTGAAGAAATAGCTGTCGCCGTCATAGTCGACCTGACGGTTGTTGCTCATCGGCCGGGCGGCAATCGCTCCACCCTCAGTTCGGGTGGCGAGCATCGCAAAGTCGATGTCGCGCATCTTTTCGGAAATGTCCTTCAGGCTCAGATCGCCCATGGTCGGCTCCATCGTTGTTGATCGCCTTCAACAACGCCCTGTGCCTCATGCCGCTCCACGGATGGTCCAAAGCAGGTACGCCGCGCGTGGGATTTCCCAACTATCGGCGGCGAGCTCGATTCCTCGATGAGTGAGAGCGTGCCAAATCCGGCCAAAAAGCACTGGAAAGAGCCATTTCTGCAGACTGGCACGCGTGTTGCTTAGGAGAGTGCATCGATGGCCGACGAGGCCGAGGAAGTACCAAAGGGAAAGACCGATGCAGGACGTGCAGACCGCCAACGAACAGACCGTCGAACTCAAATCGAACCCGGACAGCCTGTTCGGAGTGTGTCAGGCGGTGGGCGAGGATATCGGCTTCAACCCCTTCATCCTGCGTCTCGGTTTCCTGGGCCTGGGCCTGTCTCTTA
>JBKPKE010000068.1:0-1984 GCA_046730955.1 Pseudomonadota bacterium | reverse complement strand
CCCCACCCTATTCCTCCTTAGAGGAACTTTGCGATCGCGCCGGCGGTATCGACCATCCGGTTCGAGAAGCCCCACTCATTGTCGTACCAGCTCAGCACGCGCACGAGTTTGCCTTCCAGCACCGCCGTTTCCAGGCTGTCGACCGACGAGGAATGACTGTCGCCATTGAAGTCGATCGAGACCAGCGGGTCGGCAACATATTGCAGAATGCCCTTGAGCGGACCGTTTTCAGACGCCGCCTTGAGGACGCCGTTCACTTCCTCAACGGTCGTGTCGCGCTTCGGGGTGAAAGTCAGATCGATCAGGCTGCCGTCGGGCACGGGCACGCGGACGGCCGAGCCATCAAGCTTGCCCTTCAGCTCGGGAAGGACCTCGCCCACCGCTCGTGCGGCTCCGGTCGTCGTCGGTATCATTGACATGGCGGCGGCCCGGGCGCGGCGCAGGTCGGAGTGGATCTGGTCGAGAATCTTCTGGTCGTTCGTGTAGGCGTGAATCGTGGTCATCAGGCCGCGCTCGATGCCGATGCTGTCGTTGAGCACCTTGGCGACCGGAGCGAGGCAATTGGTCGTGCAGGACGCATTGGAGACGATCTTGTGCTCGGCCGACAGCTTGTCGTCATTGACGCCATAGACGACGGTCAGGTCGGCGCCCTTGGCCGGAGCGGAGATCAGCACCCGCTTGGCGCCCGCCTGGAGGTGCTTCTCGCCGCCCGCGCGGTCGGTAAAAAAGCCGGTGCATTCCAGAGCGATGTCGATGCCGTTCGCTGCGTGCGGAAGGTTCGCCGGGTCGCGTTCCGCCGTGACGTGGATGCGCTTGCCGTCGACGATGATGTCGTTGCCGTCGCTGGAGACTTCGCCCGGGAAAACGCCATGGACGCTGTCACGCTTGAACAACCAGGCATTCGCCTTGGCATCCGCAAGATCGTTGATCGCGACCAGCTCGAGCCCGCTGTCGGGCCGCTCGAGAATGGCGCGAGCCACCAGCCGGCCGATGCGGCCGAAGCCGTTGATCGCAACTTTGGTCATTGAATGCCTCTCTGTTTCATGTGCCCGAGCACACGCTCGGTGATTGCGTCCGGAGTGAGTCCGAAGAATGCGTAGGCGTCCTTGGCGGGAGCCGAGACGCCGAAACGATCGATACCGATGCGAAGGCCGTGAAGGCCGGTGTAGCGCTCCCAGCCGAAGGTGGTCCCCGCTTCGATCGAGACGCGGAGGATCTCCCGATTACTGACATCGGGCAGGATGCCTTCACGATAATCGGCCGACTGAGCGTCGAACCTTTCGGTGCAGGGCATGGACACCACGTCGGTTCCGATCCCCCGCTGTTCAAGGCGCTCGGCGGTCGCGAGAGCGATTTCGACTTCTGACCCGGTCGCCATAAGGATGACCTTGCGAGGGGCCTCGGCGGCTTTGAGGCGATAGGCGCCACGTGCGGAAAGATTCTCGGCGCTGGCTTCGGTCCTGACCGGCTTCAGATTCTGGCGCGTAAGCGCAAGGACGCTCGGCTCATCGCTGGCCAGTGCAAGAGCCCAGCACTCGGCCGTTTCCACTGCGTCTGCAGGTCGATAGACGTCGATCTGCGGCATAGCGCGAAGGCTCTGCAGATGCTCGATCGGCTGGTGGGTCGGTCCGTCCTCCCCGAGACCGATCGAATCGTGGGTCATCACGTAGATGACGCGCGCCTTCTGCAGCGCGGACAGCCGGATCGCCGGACGGGCATAATCGGTAAAGACGAGGAACGTGCCGCCGTATGGAATCACGCCGCCGTGCAGCGCCATTCCATTCATGGCGGCCGCCATGCCGAACTCGCGGATGCCGTAGTAAATGTAGCGACCGCCATAATTGCCGCTCGTAAGCGGCTGAAGCGCCTTGGTTTTCGTGTTGTTGGAACCGGTCAGGTCGGCTGAGCCGCCGATGGTCCCGGGCACTGCAGCATTGATCGCCTCGAGCGCCATCTCCGAGGCCTTTCGGGTCGCCACCGTCGG
>JBKPKE010000067.1:0-19433 GCA_046730955.1 Pseudomonadota bacterium | reverse complement strand
GCATCGGACAGGGCCGGGTCACGGCCAACCTCGAGGGCCTGTCCGTCAATGAGGCCTTCTTCATCGAAGACCAGCAGAGCCTCGAAGTCACCTTGAGCCTGATCCGCGACGAGGGGATCAATGTCGGGCTTTCGACCGGCGTGAATGTCGCGGGGGCAATTCGGCTCGCCAGGAAACTTGGGCCGGGCAAGACGATCGTCACCATCCTTTGCGACCCGGCGACGCGATACCAGTCGCGGCTGTTCAACCCGGAGTTTCTGCGATCGAAGGGTCTCACGCCGCCCGAATGGCTCGAGCAGCCGCAAAGTCTCGAACCCGACCTATTGTAGTTGTATGGGGCTGCCATCGCGACTCAGCGGGAGGCGGAAATGACACTTTCGATCGGTAGCACTGCCCCGAATTTCACTGCGGAAACGACGCAGGGGCCAATCAACTTTCACGACTATATCGATGGCGGGTACGGAATCCTCTTTTCCCATCCGAAGGATTATACGCCGGTCTGCACGACCGAACTTGGCTATATGGCCGGTCTCGCCGATGAGTTCGCCAAGCGGAACACCAAGGTCATCGGGCTTTCGGTCGATCCGGTCGGTGCCCATGAGGGGTGGTCCCGGGACATCAAGGACGTCACCGGAAACGAGGTGAATTTCCCGATGATCGGAGATCACGACCTTAAGGTCGCGAAGCTCTACAACATGCTTCCGGCCGACTCCGGCGAGACATCCGAAGGCCGGACCGCGGCAAACAATGCGACGGTACGAACCGTCTATATCGTTGGGCCCGACAAGCAGATCAAAGCCATGCTCATCTATCCGATGAGCACTGGCCGGAATTTCGACGAAGTGCTCCGCCTCCTCGATTCCATCCAGCTGACCGCCAAGCATTCGGTCGCCACGCCGGTGAACTGGAAGCAGGGCGAGGACTGCATCATCGTCCCGTCGCTCAACGACGAAGCGGCCCGCGAGAAATTCCCGAACGGTTGGAAGACGGTGAAGCCCTATCTCCGCACCGTTCCGCAGCCGCAGGATCAGCCTGCCTCCGCGGAACCCGCACCGGCGAAGTGAACTAGCGAGCGGCGGGCGTCAGCTTAAGCAGGCGCCCGCTGGTTCCATCTTCGAGCAGATAGACCTCGCCGCCCGGACCCTGGTCGACGGCGCGAATGCGCGCACCCATGTCCCACTGGTCGGCCTTGCGCGCCTTGTCGCCGTCAATGTCAGCACGGATCAGAGCCTGTCCTGAAAGTGCGCCGATGAGGGCGTCGCCCTTCCACTGCGGGAAGAGGTCGCCGGTGTAGATCAGCAACGAGCCGGGTGAAATCGACGGGTTCCACCACAGCTTGGGCTCCTCAAAGCCCTGCCCCTTATGGTCGTCCGGGATGTCGCGGCCGTCATAGTGCGAGCCGTAGGAGACGCGGGGCCAGCCGTAATTGCGGCCCTGCACGATGAGGTTGAGCTCGTCCCCTCCTTTGGGTCCCATCTCCGTCGCCCACAAACGTCCGTCCGGAGCGAAGGCGATGCCGAGGACGTTGCGATGACCCAAGGTGTAGTAGCGCCCGCCGATCCGCTGGCCCTCCGCGGTCATGTGAATGATCTTGCCGAGGTCGACGTTCGGGTCCTGTGCCGGATCGAACTGGAAACGCTCTCCGCTCGTGACGAACATGGTGCCGTCAGAGGCAAAGGCGACGCGCTCGGAATAATGAGCGCCCCCTTCAGCCTTCGGCTCCTGGCGCCAAATGGTCTTATACCCTTCGAGCCGAGGTTGCCCTTGGCCGAAGACGAGCCTTCCGTAACCGACCGAGGCCCCGCTGGTGCCACCCGGACCCGCTTCGGGGAAGCTCAGGTAGATGCGCTGGTTGCCGGCGAAGTCGGGATGGGCAACGACCTCGGCGAGGCCACCCTGTCCTTCGACATGGACCTTGGGAACACCCGCAACTTCCTGCTTTTGCCCATTCGTCACGTTGACCAGCCACAGCTTGCCGTCTTTCTCGGTCACGAGCGCCATGTTGGTCAGCCGCACACCGCTCCCCGGCAGAAAATCCAACGCCCATGGCGAATCGAACTTGCCCACTTCCGTGACCGCAAAGGGCCTTTCAGCGGACGGTTTGGCGGAGGACTGGCTTGGCGTTGAGCCACAGGCGGCGAGAACTAGAAGGGCCGCTGCGTGCATCAAGCGAAGGTTCATTGGGACTGTTCCAATCTCGAAACGGGACTGAAGGCAAACGCTCTGCTATCCTAATCGATACGCTGAAGTGAACCTTTCAGCCGTGCGGAGGCACCCATGGCATGCGGCAAGGCGCGAAGGTGACCATGAGCCGGACGGCCAGCCACCCTCGCGCCGACGCAGCACGGGCTGAGGGGGTCGAAGAACGCCAGCTTCTCGAGCGCGTTCGCGCGCGGGAGTTGAATGCCTTCGAGAAGCTGTACCGGCTGTACCAGCCGCGCCTGACCCGCTTCCTCAGCCATGTCGTGCAGCGTCCGCAGGTGCTGGAAGAGGTTGTCGACGATACAATGATGGTGGTCTGGGATACTGCTGGGAATTTCAGGGGCGCGAGCAAGCTCTCAACCTGGATTTTCTCGATCGCCTACCGGAAGGCGCTCAAGGCTCGTGCTCGCTGGCCGGATCCGGTCGAGGAAGATCCGAACGACATTCGTGTCAGTACTGAGGCAGGGCCGGACGAACGGGTTCAGCAGGACCGGCTTCATGATGCTCTGGTAACCGCGATGGACTCGCTATCCGCGGATCACCGGGCCGTGGTCGACCTCACCTACTTTCATTCGATGGGCTATCGAGAGATCGCCGAAATCATGGATTGTCCAGTCGATACTGTGAAGACGCGTATGTTCCACGCGCGACGCCGGTTGCGCGAAGCGTTGGGCGGCACATCGGCCGATTGGCTGTAGGAGGTCCCATGTCGGACACGCGCGATCCTCACGAGCAGGCGGAAGAGCTCCTCCCGTGGTACGCAACGGGCCAGCTCGACGCGGCGGACCGCTCGCTCGTCGAAGCCCATCTGGCGGCCTGCGCCCGATGCCAGAGACAGCTGGCCGGCGAGCGTCGGATGGTCGAGCAATTCCAGTCCTTCTCGCCGGAAGTGGATTCGGGTTGGGCACGGATGCGCCAACGCATTGAAGCACCGCAGCAGAGAGGCCGAAGCAGTGTTATCCAGACGGTGTCAGAGATTTGGCAGATTCTCAGGCGCCCGGCGGTCGCAGCGCTGGCAACTGGCCAAGTCGCTCTTATCGCGATCGCTGCTGCAATCGCTCCGTCGATGACCGGCGCCCCCGCTTATGTCGCGCTCGGCGACCGGGCACAGCCGCCCCCGGCGGCGAACATGATCATCCTGTTCCGCCCTGAGGCGACGGAAGCGGATATGCGGCTCGCGCTCAGGAGTAGCGGTGCTTCGCTCGTCGGAGGTCCGACCGATGCGGACGCTTATCTGCTTCACGTAAACCCGGAGCAGCGGCCGTCGGCGCTCGACAGGCTTCACCAGAACGATGACGTGCTCATGGCGGAACCGATTGACGGAGCGGCGCGATGATCCGCCGCATCAGCATTCTGGGCGTGCTCGTCCTCTGCATGACGATCTGCGCCACAGCCCCTGCCTTTGCGTCATCGCCGACGGCCGCCGTCAGCGCCGCCCAGAGCCAGATCCTCGTGATGGTTCGCCACCCTGTCGATCATTATCGCCCCAACGGTGCTTATGGGGGAGGCTATGGCGACGACCTCGCTCGCAGCGCCCGCAGGCGCCTCGCGCAACGGATTGCTCGCGATTACGGGCTCAAGCTCGTCGACGACTGGCCGATGCCGATGATGGGTCTCGACTGCTTCGTAATGGCCGTCACGGACGGGCGCTCAACGGACGTGGCCATCGAGCAGGTTTCGAAGGATTCAGCAGTTGCCTGGTCTCAGCCCGTAGGACTGTTCCGGGCTCAGTCAGAGTCCGTCTCCCACAACGATCCGCTGTATCCGGTTCAACCGGCCGCCAAGCAGTGGCAGCTTGCAGAGTTGCACCGTCTCGCAACAGGCCGCGGAATCCGTGTGGCCGTCGTCGACAGCGGCATTTCCGAAAACCACCCTGACCTCGCCGGTCAGCTCATCGTCAACCGCAACTTCGTCGACGGGCAACAGCCCGTGAGCGAAATGCACGGCACCGGGGTCGCGGGAATCATTGCTGCGAAAGCGGACAACAAGGTCGGGATTGCGGGCGTTGCCCCGCAGGCCAAGCTTCTAGGATTGCGAGCGTGCTGGCAGTCCGGCAATTCGCTGGACAGCCCGACGGTCTGCGACAGCTTCAGCCTCGTCAAAGCTCTCTACTTCGCGATCGAGGACAAGGCGGACGTTATCAACCTGAGCCTTAGTGGACCCGAAGACAGGCTTCTTCATGAGCTTATCGACATCGGGCTCAGTCGGGGGATCAGTGTAGTCGCGGCAGTCGACGCGGGCCGTCCGAACGGCGGATTCCCGGCGTCGGTCCGCGGCGTGATAGCCGTTTCCAACACCAGCTTGGCTCCCGCGCTCGGGCAGGTCTACACTGCACCCGGTCGGGACATTCCAACCACGGAGCCTGGAGGACGATGGTTTCTCGTCAACGGCAGCTCCTATTCCGCTGCACATGTCAGCGGGCTCATGGCCTTGGTTCGGCAGAAGCGGCACGCAGCAGATGCGCTGGTGACTGCGCAAGGCGGGACGATTGACGCCTGCGCGACGGTCCTTCGTGCGGCAACCGGCTGCGCATGTAGCTGCACGCCTGCGCGGCTCGCGTCCGCGCGCTTCGCAAACTAGAACCATCCGCAAGCTACTCCTCGCCGCTCAATGTCTGTGGTGGGCAGCACCGGCCGCAGCGGAAGCCGGGGCGAGCGTTTCGCTTTTCAGCGAGTCCAGTTTTCGAGGCTATTCCCTGAGCGAGGGCCGTCCGGTCGGATTCCTGAACCTGTCCTACGATGACCCGAGCGGTTTCTATGCCGCCACTTCGGGCACGGCCGTCTTCGGTTCGGGCGATGCGGTCGAACCCCTCAGTCTCCAGTTGAATGGCGGCTTCGCGAGAAGCTTATCTTCGGACCTGGTCCTGGACGTCGGGGTCACGCATTCGAATTATTCGAAATATGCCAGCAGGGGGTCGAGCTCCTACACCGAAATTTACGCCGGCCTTTCGCGCAAGACGCTTTCGGCCCGCGTCAGCTACGCGCCCCATTATTTCTTGCACGGTGCTAGCGCGGTTTACGGCGAGTTGGACGCGAACTTCAGTCCCGCGGCGAAGCTCAATCTCAACGCCCACGTCGGGCTACTGATCCCGCTCGACTATTCCGAAGACATGGAAAACCCCCGCGCCCAGCACGACTGGAGGCTTGGCGTGTCTCGACAGGTAGGACGGCTGTCGTTGCACGCGTTCCTGACCGGAGGCGGTCCCGATCGCGATTATTATCGCGGCCACGAGCATAGCCGGACGAACTTGGTAGTAGGCCTCAGCCATCCGCTCTAGGACCGCGGCTGTCGTGCGAGTGAACCTGAAGTCCCGTCCTCGCCACATACAGGCGAGCGGAGGCAAAGGAGGTTCGAATGCGACCCATCATCCGAGTACTGTTCGCGACAGCGATCATGATCTCGCCGGCCCTAGCGTTGGCCCAGACGGCACCCGGCCAGGGTCAGTACAACGGCACGAATTACTGGCATACCAACGGGCCGACCTCAACGGGCCAGCCTGGTGTCGAATGCGATGAAGTCGGCGAGGCTCCGGGACATACCGAAGATGCCCGGGGATCCCCGTTCAGCGAAGAAAGTGTCTCGGGCGCTCATTATGCCGGCGAGCAGCCGCAGAACTCACGCAATTCGGCGTCCGTTTCTCAGTACGACATCGCCTGCGCGGGTAAATAAGCCCCCGTTTTCTCAGGCGGGGTGACGGGACTGGCCCGCTATCAGCCCCCGGCGGGCCAGTCCAAAGACGGTATGGCTAGGCCTCCGGCTCGTGCGTTGTCCGTGATACAATCGATCTGGAAGCCCCATACATGCAATCAGCAAGCCTTCTTTCTTTAGCAACCGCCGTCCCGAACGGCATGATCGAGCAGCATGAGGCGAAGGCGCGCGCTCGTGAAGCATTTGGCGGCAAGAAAGCCTTGTTCGACCGCCTCTCCGGAGTGTTCGACAATGCCGGGATCGCGAAGCGCCACATCGTCGCTCCACACGACTGGTACGTGGAAAGTCACGGGTGGCACGATCGCAACTCGGTCTATCTCGAAGCATCCCAACACCTCTTCATCGAGGCTGCTTCGGCCGCGATCGAGCAGGCCGGGCTTGCTCCCGATGAGATCGACGGCGTGGTAACGGTGTCCACGACGGGCATCGCGACGCCCAGCCTCGAAGCCCGCGTCGGCCCGCAGCTCGGCCTTCGGGACGACGTGCGGCGCGTCCCGGTCTTCGGACTCGGATGCGCCGGTGGCGTCAGCGGCCTCGCCACCGCGTCGCAGCTCGCGATCGCAGAGCCCAACAGCAAGTGGCTGATGGTGACGATCGAGACTTGCTCCATCTCTATCCGGCTCGACAGCGACGACCCGGCCGCCGTCGTGGCGACAGCGCTATTCGGCGATGGTGCCGCGGCCGCCGTTGTGACTGCAGGCGAGCACAGCCTCGCTCGTATCAGGGGCTCAGCCGAGAAATTGTGGCCCGATACTCAGCGGATCATGGGCTGGGATGTCGAGGACCCTGGTCTCGCCGTCGTCTTCGACCGAGCCATCCCGCCCTTCATCGAAGAGAACCTCGCCCCCGCAGTCGATGACATGTGCGCCAGGCTCGGGGTGAAGCGCGAGGAGATTGACCGCTTCTGCTGCCACCCGGGAGGCGTGAAGGTGATCGACGCCATCGAGAAAGCCCTCGACCTCAACCAGGGCGAGCTTAATCTCGAGCGCGAAGTGCTCCACGACTATGGGAACATGAGCGCGCCGACGGTTCTTTTCGTCCTCGATCGGCTTCTAAAACAGGGCCTTCCCGACCGGGTGCTTATGACCGCGTTCGGACCGGGATTCACCTGCGCGGGGATGCTATTGGAAGCCCCATGATCTGGGCGGCAATCGTTATCCTCGGTTTTGTTACCCTCCAAAGACTGCTCGAAATGCAGCTGGCGGAGAAACATAGCCGCAAGCTCCTCACCGAAGGCGCGGTTGAACACGGCGCCGGACATTACCCCTTCATCGTTGCGCTCCACACCGCCTGGCTCGCGGCGCTATGGTGGTGGGCGCCCGGCCGGCCGATCAGCATTCCCTTCCTCACCGTCTTCGCGATTCTTCAGGCCGGCCGGGTCTGGGTGATCCGCTCCCTGGGCGAACGCTGGACGACCCGGATCATCGTGAAGCCGGGTGCTCCGCTCGTACGGGCTGGACCCTACCGGTTTGTCGGCCATCCCAATTACATGGTCGTCATCGGGGAGATCGCCGTCCTGCCGCTGGTGTTCGGGCTGTGGCAGATCGCAATCATTTTCAGTCTGTTGAATGCGTTGATTCTGACAGTCCGAATCCGCGCGGAGAACCGGGCTTTGGCCAGCTTGCGCGCTTAGCCGTTCCCGCCTATATCGCACTCCTCTCCTCGACATCGTCAGATGCCTGAGGCTGGGGCCCCGCGGCTCCGGTCCCAAAACCATTTGACCTGACGAGGCGTGGTTTGAGCTTTGAAAGATCGCATGACCGATATCGCCGCGCTGACTGCACTGCTGGAGCCCGAGGTCGAAAGCCTCGGTTATCGGCTCGTGCGCGTAGCATTTCTCGGCGGTACGTCGGATCCCACGCTTCAGATCATGGCCGAGAATCCGGCGACGCGTCAGCTCGATCTCTCCGATTGCGAGAAGATCTCCCGGAAGCTGTCCGAGACGCTGGATGCGCTGGAGGCTGAGGGCCGCGACCCGATCGAAGGAGGCTACCGCCTTGAAGTCAGCTCGCCCGGGATCGACCGCCCGCTGACGAGGCTGGCCGATTATGACGATTGGAAGGGTTACGACGCCCGGGTGAACCTCGCCGAGCCGGTCAATGGCCGCAAGCAATTCTCCGGGACTCTAGCCGGCACCGGAGAGGGTAATTCCGTCCATCTCTCCGGCAAGGACGGCAATGACTACGTGATACCGTTCTCGTCGATCCATTCGGCGAAGCTGCTACTGACCGACAAACTCATCGCTTCAACCGCGCCGCTCAGCACCGAGGGCGCCGACACAATTCAAACCGTAGAGGACTAATTACATGGCAACCGCCGCACCGCCCGTCGCATCCGCCAACAAGGCCGAGTTGCTCGCGATCGCAGACGCCGTCGCACGCGAGAAGCTGATCGACCGCGGAATCGTGATCGAGGCGATGGAGGACGCAATCCAGCGTGCGGCCCGCGCCCGCTACGGTGCCGAGAACGACATCCGCGCCAAGCTCGACCCGAACAGCGGCGACCTTCGCCTGTGGCGCGTGCTCGAGGTGACCGAGGAGGTCGAGGACCATTTCAAGCAGATCGATCCGAAGGGCGCGGAGAAGCTTCAGAAGGGCGCGAACATCGGCGATTTCATCGTCGATCCGCTTCCGCCGATCGAGTTCGGCCGCATCGCCGCCCAGGCTGCCAAGCAGGTGATCTTCCAAAAGGTCCGCGATGCCGAGCGCGAGCGTCAGTACGAGGAATTTAAGGAACGTGCCGGCGAGATCATCACTGGCGTCGTGAAGCGCGTCGAGTTCGGCCATGTCGTCGTCGACCTCGGCCGTGCCGAAGGCGTCATTCGCCGCGACGCGCAGATTCCGCGCGAAATGGTCCGCGTAGGCGACCGCATCCGTTCGCTCATCCTCCGCGTCAGCCGCGAAGCTCGCGGCCCGCAGATCTTCCTGTCGCGCGCTCATCCGGACTTCATGAAGAAGCTTTTCGCTCAGGAAGTGCCGGAGATTTACGACGGCATCATCGAGATCAAGGCCGCCGCTCGTGACCCGGGCAGCCGCGCCAAGATCGGCGTCATCAGCCACGACAGTTCGATCGATCCGGTCGGCGCCTGCGTCGGAATGAAGGGCAGCCGCGTGCAGGCGGTGGTCCAGGAACTTCAGGGAGAGAAGATCGACATCATCCCCTGGTCGGAAGACCTCGCGACCTTCGTCGTCAACGGTCTCCAGCCGGCGACCGTCAGCCGCGTCGTCATCGACGAGGAGGAAAGCCGCATCGAAGTCGTGGTTCCCGACGATCAGCTGAGCCTGGCCATTGGCCGCCGCGGCCAGAACGTGCGTCTCGCCAGCCAGCTCACCAGCTCGCAGATCGACATCCTTACCGAGGCCGATGCCAGCGAGAAGCGGCAGCGCGAGTTCATGGAGCGGTCGGAGATGTTCCAGACCGAGCTCGACGTTGACGAAACGCTGGCCCAGCTGCTCGTGGCGGAAGGCTTCACCAGCCTCGAAGAAGTGGCGTACGTCCAGGTCGACGAAATCGCCTCGATCGAAGGTCTTGACGACGAGATCGCAGGCGAGCTCCAGAGCCGAGCAAGCGAAGCGCTCGATCGTCGCGAAGCTGCGGCTCGCGAGGAGCGCCGTAGCCTAGGCGTCGAGGATTCGCTCGCCGAACTGCCGCATCTCACCGAGCAGATGCTGGTCACGCTCGGGAAGGCGAACATCAAGACGCTCGACGACTTGGCGGACCTCGCTACCGACGAGCTGATCCAGAAAAAGCGCCAAGAACCGCGCCGCCGCGCGGAGACCGCAACCAAGCGGTCCGAGGATAAGGGCGGGATCCTTGCCGAGTATGCCCTAACCGAGGAGCAGGGTAACGAGATCATCATGGCCGCCCGCGCCCACTGGTTCGAGGACGAGGACGCTGCAGCGCCCGCAACGCAGGAGGACGCGGTTGCGGGCGAGGAACAATGATCCGTTAGAAGCGCACGTACCGGAGCGCACTTGCATCCTCTCTCGGCGGACGGCGTCCAAGGAGGATCTCATCCGGCTCGCCCTCGGTCCCGACGGAACTGTCGCGCCCGATGTCCGTGGCCGTGCCCCGGGCCGCGGTGCCTGGATCGGCGTCAGCCGCGCACAGCTCGACGAGGCAAACGCCAAGGGCAAGCTGAAGGGCGCGCTCTCCCGCGCATTCAAGACCGGCGACGTAAAGGTCCCCGCGGACCTCGGCGATCGTATTGAAGCGGCTCTCCGGCAGGCGACGCTCGATCGGCTCGGAATGGAAGCCCGCTCCGGCAATCTCATAAACGGCTCCGACAAGGTCGAAATTGCCGCTCGCCAAGGTAACGTCCAGCTTCTGATCCACGCCGCCGATGCTGGCGAGGACGGTCGCCGAAAGCTTGACCAGGCCTGGCGAGTAGGCGGGCCGGACGAAATCGTTAACAACTACGGCGGACAAGGTCTTATTTTTCCCGAGGAACGCACCATCTTGTCCATGGCTTTGGGGCGCGAAAATGTGGTACATATTGCGCTGACCGATCGTGCCGCCGCGGCGCGTGTTTCCCACGCGCTTTCACGGTGGCGCGCTTTCATTGACCCTCGCGCCGGTCTAGAGGGCGGCAACCCCGCCTCTGGCATCGGCTCGGCTGAAGAACTTGTAACGAAGGAATAGAATGGCAGACCAGACCGAAAAACCGAAGCTTGGTACCCGGCCGCCGCTGGGCCTCAAGCGCACGGTCGAGACCGGCAAGGTCAAGCAGAGCTTCAGCCACGGGCGTTCGAACACGGTCGTCGTGGAGGTCAAGAAGCGCCGTATCCTGGGCCGTCCGGGCGAGGCCCCGCCTCCTGCCGAGGCGCCGAAGCCGGAACCCGTCGCTGAAGCGCCGAAGCCGGCTCCGAAGCCTGCTGCCCCGGCTCCGCAGCCGAAGCGCACCAGCCCGGCCGACGACATTGCCGCCCGTAAGGAGACACAGACTCGCCTTCTCCGCGAGGCCGAGGAGGCCCGCCTCGCATCTCTCGAAGAGGCGCGCCGCCGCGACGACCGCAAGCGCACCGAACAGGGCGAGGAAGAGAAGCGCCGCGCCGAAGAGAATCGCAAGGCCGAGGAAGCCGCCGTCGAACAGGCGCGCATCCAGGCCGAGGAAGAAGCTCGCGCGGCCGCCGAAGCCGCCGCAACCCCCGAGCCCGAGGCAACTGCTCCTGCCGCCCTCGAGGAAGATCGCGCTGTGCGTCGCCCCGTTGGCGGTCACGCGCCTGCGCCTCGCCGTCCCGAGCCCGCGCGTCCGAGCCGCGGTCGCGGAGACGATCGGCGTCACCATGGCAAGCTGACCGTCACTCGCGCCCTTTCTGGCGAGGATGACAGCCGCGCCCGCTCGCTCGCAGCGCTTCGCCGCGCTCGCGAAAAGGAGAAGCGCGCCCACCAGCAGTCCGGTCCGGCCGCGAAGCAATATCGCGACGTCGACGTTCCCGAGGCGATCACGGTCCAGGAGCTCGCCAAGCGCATGGGTGAGCGCGGCGCCGACCTGGTGAAGTCGCTGTTCAAGATGGGCACGCCGGTCACCATTACCGAGACGATCGACCAAGATACTGCCGAGCTTCTTATCGAGGAGTTCGGTCACCGCATCAATCGCGTGAGCGAAGCCGACGTGGACATCGACACGTCGACCGACGTCGATCCCGAAGAGACCCTCAAGCCACGTTCCCCGGTGGTCACGATCATGGGCCACGTCGATCACGGCAAGACCTCGCTGCTCGACGCCATCCGCGGCGCGAACATCGTTTCGGGTGAGGCCGGCGGCATCACCCAGCACATCGGCGCCTATCAGGTGCAGCTGCCCGACAAGTCGAAGGTCACCTTCCTTGACACGCCGGGTCACGAGGCCTTCTCCGAAATGCGCGCCCGTGGTGCGAATGTCACCGACATCGTCGTCCTGGTGGTCGCTGCCGACGATGGCCTTCGCCCGCAAACGATCGAGGCGATCAATCACACCAAGGCTGCCGGCGTTCCGATGATCGTGGCGATCAACAAGATCGACAAGCCGGATGCCAAGCCGCAGAAAGTTCGCGAAGAGCTGCTGCAGCACGAGATCATCGTCGAGGACATGGGCGGCGAGGTTCAGGACGTGGAAGTCTCCGCGACGAAGAAGACCAATCTCGACAAGCTTCTCGAGGCGATTCAGCTGCAGGCCGAAATCCTGGAGCTGAAGGCCAATCCGGACCGCGCCGCGGAAGGCACGGTCATCGAGGCCAAGCTGGACAAGGGCCGCGGCCCTCTGGCGACCATTCTGGTCGAACGCGGCACGCTGCGCGTCGGCGACGTCTTCGTCGCAGGCGCATCGAGCGGCAAGGTCCGCGCTATGATCGACGATCATGGCCGCCAGGTGAAGGAAGCGGGTCCGTCATTCCCGGTCGAGGTGCTCGGCCTCTCCGCAGTCCCGTCAGCCGGCGATCCGTTCACGGTGGTCGAGAATGAAGCTCGCGCCCGCGAAGTCGCCGACTATCGCAAGAGCGTCCTCGACCGGAAACGCACGACCGTGACGCCGCTCAGCGTCGAGAACATGTTCGCGACACACGCTTCGACGATCAAGGAAGTGCCGGTCGTCATCAAGGCGGACGTGCAAGGCTCGGTCGAGGCGATCGTCCATGCGCTCAACCGCCTGTCGACCGATGAGGTACGAGTCCGCATTCTCAATTCGGGCGTCGGTGCGATCACCGAGAGCGACGTGACACTTGCCAGCGCGAGCGGCGCGCCGATCATCGGCTTCAATGTTCGTCCGAACGCCAAGGCACGCGAAGTCGCAAACCGCACCAAGGTCGAGTTCCGCTATTACGACGTCATCTATCACCTGACCGATTGGGTGAAGGGCGCAATGGAGGGCGAGCTTGGCCCGGAGATCATCGAGACGGTGGTCGGCCGCGCGAAGGTCCAGGAAGTCTTCCCCGCGGGCAAGAGGGACAAGGCCGCCGGCCTGCTCGTCCTCGAAGGCGTCATCCGCAAGGGCCTCAACGCCCGCCTCACGCGCGAAGACGTCATCGTGTCGAAGACGACCATCAGCTCGCTCCGGCGCTTCAAGGACGACGTGGCCGAAGTCACCTCGGGTCTCGAGTGCGGCGTGCTCCTGGCCGACACGAACGACATCAAGCCGGGTGACTCGCTCGAAGTGTTCGAGGTCGAGGAGCGCGCGCGGACGCTGTAAAAATGCGCCGTCAGGAAACAGCGGAAGGCCGGTCGGTACGCCTGCTTCGCGTTGGCGAGCAGGTGCGCCACATTTTGAGCGAGCTGCTCCAGCGCGGTGACGTCCATGACGACGTGCTCCAGTCGCACCTCGTCAGCGTGACCGAGGTGCGCATGTCGCCCGACCTGCGCCACGCGACCGTCTTCGTAAAGCCGCTGCTCGGCCAGGACGAAGAGGTCGTTCTCAAGGCGCTTCGCCAGAACACCGCCTTCCTCCAGCGCGAGGTCGCCCACCGGGTCCGGATGAAATATGCCGCAAAGCTGAAGTTCATTCCGGACGAGAGCTTCGACGAGGGCACGCACATCGATCGCATCCTGCGTTCGGAGAAGGTGGCGCAGGACCTCAGCGAGTAATGAAGCTCGCGGGGGGTCTGTTCCTGCTGATCGCGGCCCCTGCGGCTGCGCAATATCCCGGCGACCAGGAAATCCCGGCAGCGAATTATCCGGCGGTCGCCAAGACCGCTCCAACGGCTGGGATTTTCGTTCCCAAGGGCTGGAAACTCGAAGCCAAGGCGGAGGGCGACCTCAACGGCGACAGGTTGCCTGACAGCGCGCTCGTGCTTCACATGGACGATCCAAAGAACCGCATCGCACCCTCGTGGGACGACACAATCCGGTACGATACGAACCCACGCATGCTGCTCGTCGTTTTCGCGAAGAAGGGCGGCGGTTACGAGCTCGCGACAAGCGATCACAAACTGATCCCGCGCCTCGAAAACCCCAACCAGGATGAACCGTTCGACGAGGTGAAGATCACGAACGGCACATTGCGCGTAAAGATGCATCTGTTCTTGAGCGCGGGTGGTTGGCGGATGGGCGGATCGACCTACACTTTCCGCTGGCAGGACGGCGCCTTGAGGCTGATCGGCTTCGACCGGGATGACGTGATGCGTAACACCGGCGATACCGAGGAAGTGAGCATCAATTACCTGACCGGCGTGAAGAAGCTGAAGACCGGCAATATCGGCACGAGTGACGAGAAAAGGCGGACTGTGAAGATCGCTCGCAAGCCGCTGATCGCGCTCAGCGACGTGGGCGACGGCCTCTATTTCTATCCGGACGAACGATGATCGCCGGCCTCGACGCCCCCATGACCGGCGACAATTGCCGGGCCGAACTCTTCGAGGAACGGCACCATGACGCTCTGAAAGCCGCATGCGCCGAGGACCCAAATATCTGGTCGATCTACGCGAACAACTTCGGGCCGGAAGGCTTCGACGCGAGCATCGCTTTCTATCGTTCATCCCCGCGCAACCGCACCTTCGTTCTGTTCGACGGCAATGACCTTGCGGGCATGTCCTCTTACCTTGGCATCGACGAGGCACGACAGGTGCTTGAGATCGGCGGCACTTACTACCGCCCGCACCTGCGCGGCAGCGGCGTCAACCGGCGCATCAAGGACATGATGCTGAAGCGGGCCTTCGACAGCGGGATCCGCCGGGTGGAGTTCCGCGTCGACCGCCGGAACGAGCGGAGCCAGGCCGCCATGAAGAAGCTTGGGGCCGTTCGCGAAGGCGTCCTCCGCGCCGACCGGATCACCTGGACGGGCCATGTTCGCGACACCGTCCTCTTCGCCATCCTCAAGGAGGAATGGCCGATATGAAGGCGGCGTTTGCGCTACTTCTTCTCGCCGCTGCGCCCGCGCAAGCGGCGTCGCTCACCGTCAAAACGGGTGAGACCTGGGCCTTCATCCTGAAGAACGGCCATCCGGTTGGCGCGCACAAGGTCGGCGGCTCGGCCAAGCCCGCGAAGGGCCAGATCGTCGTTTCGGTGCGTCCTTTGATGGGAACCACGATGGTCGTGACCAACAACAGTCCGGTCGCCTACACCTTCCGCGCAGAACTGCTGCAAGCCGGAAGGGCGATCGCTACGCGACCCTGCACTCTGCCCGCAAACGGAAAGCCGATCTTCGAGCAGTGGCAGCAGAAAGCCGAGGCAATCCGGCTCAGCACGTTCAAGCGCGCCACTGCCGACGGCCTCTGCTGATGGCCAAGCTCTATTTCTACTATGCGGCGATGAACGCTGGGAAATCGACGACCCTGCTCCAGGCCGATTTCAACTATCGAGAGCGCGGCATGGAAACGATGCTGTGGACCGCCGCTTTCGATGACCGCTCCGGCACCGGCACGATCGGCTCGCGCATCGCTCTGTCGGCACCCGCGCACACCTTCGACGAGGATGTCGACCTGTTCGATGCCATCGGTGAAGAACTCAAGAGGCGAGACATTCACTGCATCCTCATCGACGAGGCGCAATTCCTGACGCAGCGTCATGTGCTGGAGTTGTGCGAGGTCGCCGACAAGCTGGGCATTCCGGTCCTCTGCTACGGCCTCCGCACAGACTTTCAGGCCAAACTCTTCCCCGGTTCCGCCGCGCTACTCGCGCTTGCCGACAGTCTGATCGAGCTGAAGGCGGTCTGCGAATGCGGTCGCAAGGCGACGATGAACTTGCGCGTGGATGAGGAAGGATACGCGGTGGCGGAAGGTCAGCAGACCGAGATCGGCGGGAACGACCGCTACATTGCGCTGTGCCGCAAGCACTTCTTCGAACGGCTGAACGAGAGCCGAGCCCGGCAGCTTTCGTTGGAGCTTCCGCGCCGGTAGTTCAGTCCTCGTCGGGCTCTTCGTCCTCGACGGTTTCAGTGCCGTAGCGCCACCACAGCAGCACCGCCGCTCCTGACGAAGCCAATCGGGCGAAGGCAGCGGAAGCCAGAAAAGTAGACGGTTCGCTACTCACGGTCAGGAAGAAGATCGATGTGCCCGCGGTAGCCAGCGTGAAGAGCATGAACCCCGATCTGCTTCGTGGCACCAGCCTCGCCAGGCGCCTGTCCAGCTTGCCGACCTCCCGGCTCGTTCGCGCGGCGAAATTGCCGAAGGGGCCAAGAATGAGACCGGACACTGAACTGATGAGGCGGTAGCTCAGCTTTTGCCGTGCGCTACCCTCGGTTCGGCGCGCGGCCTCAGCGAACGTCAGCGGCTGGGTCCACGCGGGACCCGTTCGTTCGTACCGCTTGGCGAAGAGGAGGGTTAGGGCGAGGCCACCCCACTCCCTAAGCGCAAGTACCGCGGCAGCCGCCGCCCAATGTAGACCCAAAGCGAGCACCAAGCCGCTCCCGACCGCGAATGTGACCGCGGAGCCCAGCCTATGTGTGGCGATGCGGTCTCGCCGCGCCACGAGGAGCGAGAACGGATTTCGAGCCGGAATCGCGAGGGCTGCAATCGCGACCATCGTTGCGGCTACGTTCAGCCCTCGGCTGGTGAGGAGGGCGTAGACCAGCGCCGTCGCCCCAATCGACGCGAGAAGTGCGTTGACTTCGATACGCAGCGCCACGCGGCGGGCAGCATGGTAGACACGCTCTTGCGCGCCCGTCCGGCGCCTCAACACTTGCATTGCTTCGACGGCGCAGACGTTGCGGATGGCCTGGACGAAACCGTTAGCCGCCAGCAGTCGCACTGCGTCGGCGTGCCCTACCGCAAGCCCGATCATGAACCAACTGAGGATCCAGCTGCCGAGCGGAACATACTCGCGAATTGCCAGGCGTCTGGCAGTCCCGACGACCTTCGTTCGCCGCGATTCCGTTTGGCCGGCAGCTTCGCTCATCAAGCAGCCAGCCCGGCCACCACGTCGGAATAGGCGTCCAGAGCAGTCGTCCTGTCGTAGGCCCGTGCTCGATCGCTCGGCAGAACGGCAGCCGGGCCGACTTGCCGTAGAATGGCGTCGGCCATTTCCTCAGGATCGGCCGGATCGACGAGCAGGCCGAAACGGCCGTTATCGAGGATCTCTTCAGCGTTTCCCGCTGTTTCCGAAGCCACGACCGGCGTCCCGCAAGCTATAGCCTCCAGGAGCACGTTCGACGAACCCTCCCACCAGGACGGAAGGGTCATCACTGCCGATTGTTTCATCAGGGGGAACGGATTGGTCACTGGGTCGATCAGGTGGAAGGCATCCGTTATGCCGAGGCGTTCCGCCAACGCAATCACGTGGGATCGTAACGGACCAGCGCCAATCAATACTAGTCGCAGGTCAACCGATCTCCGCGCAATTGCGAAAGCCTTGAGCAGCGTCTCGAAGTTCTTCTGCGGAACCAGGCGCCCCATGGCCAGCACAACGGGCGTCGTTCCTTCAACGGCTCGAGGTGCGCTTTCGTCGGCACGCTTCTGTACCATCGCGAGATCGACGCCATTCGGTATGACGACCATCTTGCGAGCCAGCTTTGGGCTCAAATTGGTGACCTGATCGCGAAGTTTGCCCGAAACGAGCACGATTCGATCGGCGAAAGTGACGATCGCCCTGAACTTCAGTTGCCGACCCAGCTTCTTCCAGGTGCTGGCGCTTTTAGCCTTGCTTTGATGAGCGAGGTCATTGCTGATCCGCACGATCGTCCTGCACCGCAGGAAGCGGGTTCCGGCCAGAACCAGCAAATGCCCGTGATTCCCGGCGGAGAGTACGACGTCCGGCTTTTCTCGCATCACGAAGGCCCGGAATCGCCCGAGGACGCGGCGGAGAACCACGCCTCGCGACCCGGTCGAGCCGGCTTTGGCGAGCGCTTCGGTCCTCACGCTTGAAGGAACGGTTTCGCGCAATACTCCGTCCGGCTTTGCCGCCAGCAGGATGACTTCGTGACCGTCACGAGCTAAGCCCGACGCGATCGCAATCGCATTTCGAACCACGCCGGTTGCGCCGAAATCCTCTAAAAACACGATTATTTTCATACGATACAAGCCAAACCGCGGCGGTAATCAGATAATTACGCCACGGTAATGAAGCAACTGTTCTTCCCTTTGTCGATAGCAGTACACGGAACACTTCCTTGGTGAATGTTGCCTGACCGACATAATCGCGAAGCAGCCGCAACATCGGAGCAGCCAGTGAGTTCCCTGAACGTGGTGGCAGGTTCAGCGTCAAGACCGATGAAGATCGTTTATCTGGCTCGGCGTCCGATTCCTTCGGTTCACGCGCATTCCGTCCAGATCGTGAAAATGAGCGAGGCCTTTGCGAAGCTGGGGCATGAGGTTTTGCTTCTGACCAACTGCGGCGACGAAGACGCGTCACGCGTCTATTCTCGCTATGGCGTGGACCGATGCTTTTCGGTCGAGAGCTATCCGCGAAGAGCCCGGAGGCTGTTATCCAAATGGCGGTTCGGCGCGCGTCTGCTCAGCCACCCACGGGCACGGGCCGCGGACATCTTCTACGGCCGCGACATCTTCTCCTTGGCCGTCGCATCGAAGCTGGGCAAGCCCGTCATCTTCGAAGCACATGCGATGCCGCGCAAGGGCGGGTTGGCGTGGCGATTGCTAAGCAAGCTTTTCGCGACAGACAATTTTTCGCACCTTGTCTGCGTCACATCCACCCTTGCGGACGATTTCCGCCAGAACTTCAAGGCCTTGGAGGGGAAGATCGTAATGGTCGTCCCGAACGGTGCAGCCGAGCTGAAGTCCATCGGCAGTCTCCGGACCTGGCCGGGTCGGTCCGGGGTCATTCAAGTCGGTTTCATCGGCCGGCCCTTCGCCGGCAAAGGGATTGAGATGATGGTCAGCGCTGCCGAGCGGATGCCGGAATGCGATTTTCACGTCGTCGGCGCCGGCAAGGATGACGTTGACTGGATCGCCCGTGACTTCCCCGTCAACCTGCATTTCCATGGATATCAGCCGCACGCGATGCTTGGCGCTTATCAACGCCGATTCGATATCGCCGTCGCGCCCTACGGCGAGCAGGTGATGAACGCGAGCGACAAGGAAAGCGCGGCGATCACGTCTCCGCTGAAGTTGATTGAATATATGTCCGCCGGCCTGCCGACGGTAATTTCGGATTTACCCGGTGTCCGTGACGTCTTAGGCGACGATGAGGTCGCGAGCTTGATCCCTCCGGGTGACGTTGAAGCTCTGATAGCTGCACTCCAGAGATTGTCGGCTAACCCCGATTTGCGGCGTCGGCTCGGCGCTGCCGCGCGCCGAAGCTATCTCGAACGACACACGCTGGAAGCCCGAGCCCGCCGCGTGCTCGAACCGGTACTGGCCGCGACAGCCTGAATCGGCCAACGAGCACTTCGCATGTCGTACGAAAAGGAAGCGCGGAGTTCGCATAACCGGGTGTGCGTGGTGGTCCATGCCTGGCCGCGCCTATCTATGACGTTCGTGGCGCAGGAGCTTGTCGGGCTCGAGCGAGAGGGTCTTGATCTGTGGATCGGTACCTACGGTCAGCCCGACGCCATCCGGCATCCAATTCATGATCAGTTGAAAGCGCAGGTTCACCGACTGCCTCCTCAAGGCCTGGAGTATTTCGTGCGTGCCTGGCGCAAGGTCCGCCACAAACCCGGCTAC
>JBKPKE010000066.1:0-35687 GCA_046730955.1 Pseudomonadota bacterium | reverse complement strand
CGCCTGTATCTCCCTGACTTCCTGTGCCGCTGCGCAGCCGCAAGCAGTGGCGGAAAGGCCTGCGCAGGTTGAGGCCGTTCAGCCCTTCGTCATCGCCGCCAATCCACTCGCCGCAGAAGCCGGGCTAAGCGTTCTGAAACGCGGAGGCTCAGCCGTCGATGCGGCGGTCGCAGTTCAGGCGATGCTTTCGCTGGTCGAGCCGCAGAGTTCGGGCATTGGCGGCGGTTCGTTCATGAATTTCTATGATGGCCGCACGCGCAGGATCACGATTTACGACGGCCGTGAAGTCGCTCCTGCCCAGGCCGTCTCGACCATGTTCCTCGGCGCGAGCGGCAAGCCGCTCCCGTTCGACATGGCTGTTGTCAGTGGACGAGCGACCGGTGTCCCGGGGGCTGTGGGGATGCTTGCTCTCGCCCACGGTGAGCACGGCAAGCTCGCCTGGTCGAGCCTGTTAGGCGACGCCGAACGGACCGCGGACCAAGGCTTCATCGTCAGTCCGCGCCTGGGACGGATGATCCATGCCAATTACGCAGAGAACCGACAGCCGGACGTAATTGCCTATTTCTCCAAGCCCGACGGCACTCTCCTCAATGCCGGAGACCGGCTCGTGAACAAGCCGTATGCAGACTTCCTCCGGCGGCTCGCCGACCAGGGGCCGGATGCCCTCTATAGGGGTTCGACTGCCGCGAAGATCGTCGCAAGGACGCGGCACGCGCCGCTCGCCGGATCCATGACGATGGACGACATGGCGGGATACCGGCCGATCCGCCGAGAACCCCTGTGCCGGCCGTGGCGCACCTATTTTGCATGCGTTCCGCCTCCGCCGTCGAGCGGAGTCAGCCTGCTGCAATTGCTTGGGTTTCTGGAGCTGACCGATATCGCGTCCCGGGGGCCAGCCGACGCTCAGGCCTGGTTCCTCTTCGCCGAGGCAAGCCGGTTAATGTACGCCGACCGAGACCAGTTCGTCGGCGACCCAGCGTTCGTCCACGTGCCTGTCGGAGGCATGCTCGAACGGCGTTACGTCGAATCGCGAGCGAAGTTGATCGGAAGTATTGCGGGTCCTGCGCCTCGGCCCGGCACTCCTGCCGGCGCGCGCCCTGCTGGTGCCGATCGCACGCTGGAGCCGACCGGAACATCGCATTTCATCATCCGTGACGCTCAAGGCAATGTCGTGTCCATGACAACCACCGTCGAAAGCATCTTCGGCACGGGCAGAATGGTCGACGGCTTCTTCCTCAACAACCAATTGACCGATTTCTCCTTCAGCCCGACTGACGAGCAAGGTAGGCCGGTGGCGAATGCGGTCGCGCCGGGAAAGCGCCCGCGCTCCTCGATGGTGCCGACAATCCTGGTGACCCGGAAGGGCGAGTTTGCCGGTGCGATCGGCTCGGCCGGCGGAAGCGCGATCCTGGCCTTCGTGGCAAAGTCGCTTGTGGCTGCAGTCGACTGGCATATGCCGATGCAGGATGCGCTCGCCGCGCCAAACCTCGTCGCGCGGGGGCCTGCGTTCCAGGGTGAGGTCACAAAGTTCTCGCCCGAGGTACTGGGAGGACTCCGCCAGCGTGGAATCGATCTTCAGCCGGGTCAGGGCGAAGATTCAGGCGTTCACGGGGTCATCATCCGCAACGGCCGAATCGACGGCGGTTTCGATCCTCGCCGGGAAGGCGTCGTGCTGACTCTACCGAAGAGGCCCTAGCCTTCGCTGCCGACGGCTTCTGAAATGCTTGAATAGCCGTCGCTTTGGAGCCTTTGCGCCAGGCCCTCGGTGATCCGGCGAGCAATTCCCGGCCCTTCGTAAACCATTGCGCTGTAGAGCTGGACAAGGCTGGCTCCGGCGCAAATCCGCTCCCAGGCGTCCTCGACGCTTGAGATCCCCCCCACGCCGATCAGCGGTATCTCGCCTCCGCTCGCGGCACGGAACTTGCGAAGCGCGTCCAAGGCTAATGTCTTCAGCGGAGCGCCCGACAGGCCACCCTGCTGATCGGCATGATGCGATTTGAGCGTGGGTCGCGAGATCGTCGTGTTGGCAATGATCAGAGCGTCGAGGTGATGATCGAGCGCGGCACGGACGATGCGCTCGGGGTCGCCTTCGCCAAGGTCCGGCGCAACCTTGAGGAAAATCGGCTTCTCAGTCCGCACTTCCTCCACTGCGGAAAGGAGCTCGTTGAGAGCGCCTTCGTCCTGCAGACCGCGAAGCCCTGGAGTGTTCGGTGAGCTGATGTTGACCGTGATGTAGCTTGCGACCGCGGACATGCGGCGGACACCGATGGCGTAATCGGCAATACGATCGCCGCTGTCCTTGTTTGCGCCGACATTGACGCCCACAACTCCGCGGAGATGCATGGATCGGCCAAGCCGCTCGAATGCGGCTGACTGTCCCCCATTGTTGAAGCCCATGCGGTTGATCACCGCTTCGTCCTCCACCAGCCGGAACAGGCGCGGCTTTGGGTTCCCGGGTTGCGGTTTGGGCGTGACCGTCCCGATTTCGACGAAGCCGAAGCCCAGGCTGAGCATTTGCTCAGGCACTTCGCCATCCTTGTCGAAGCCGGCTGCGAGGCCCACTGGCGACGGGAAGTTGATCCCGGCGACGGTCGTTCGCAATGACGCCGGAAACTCCGGCGGATTCCGCTTCGGCGCCAGCTTCAGCGCGGCGATGGTTGCCCGATGAGCAGCCTCGGCGCCGAGGGCGAAGGCCAACGGACGGACGATTGGATAGATCGGCACAGGAGAACGTCTGTCATCGCCTGCCGAGCGACGCAATGCGGTCCGGGCGATTTGCGCAATCCCTGTCGCATCTTGAAAAGGATCGGCCGGTTGAGTTTTGGCGTGCAACGCACTAAATTCGGACAGGAATCGTCTGAATTGATATGCGCCTGACCCATCTCGCCGATTATGCGGTCGTGATCATGACCGCCGCCGCCCGCCGCGAAGCCGGGTCGCGCCTTAGCGCGAGCGAGCTGGCACAGGAAACCGGAGTTCCCTTGCCTACGACTCAGAAACTGATGGGCCGCCTTGCGGCAGAGGGCCTGCTGACGAGCGCTCGCGGCGTGAGTGGGGGCTTCGCGCTGTCCCGCCCTGCCGAGGCGATCACGCTGGCCGACATCGTCGAAGCTGTCGAGGGCCCCATCGCAATGACGGTCTGCTCTGCTCATGAGGGGCCGTCCGACTGCGCTCTCGACGCGCATTGCAAGGTCAAGCCGCACATGGGCGTCGTCGGCAATGCCATCCGAGGAGCGCTCGGAGCGGTGAGCCTGACGGAATTGGCGCGATGACCGATCAGACCGTCCGCAACCGTGAAGCGCATGAGGCCGCCGAGAAGCTCGCCGATTATGAGTGGGGTTTCAGCACCGAGATCGAGCAGGAGTTCGCGCCCAAGGGCCTGAACGAGGACGTCGTCCGCTTCATCTCGGGCAAGAAGAACGAGCCCGAGTGGATGCTCGAGTGGAGGCTCAAGGCCTATCGCTCCTGGCTCGAGATGGAGGAGGTCAGCTGGGCCAAGCTCGACATCCCCGAGATCGATTACCAGGACGCTTATTACTACGCCGCGCCCAAGCAGAAGCCGAAGCTGGCTTCGCTCGACGAACTCGATCCCGAGATCCGCCGCACCTACGAAAAGCTCGGGATTCCGATCGAGGAGCAGAAGGTCCTTGCCGGCGTCGAAGGCGCGCCGCGCGTCGCTGTCGATGCAGTGTTCGATAGCGTCTCTGTGGCGACCACCTTCCGCGAGGAGCTGAAGAAGGCGGGAGTCATCTTCCTCTCCATCTCCGAAGCGATCCGCGAATATCCGGAGCTGGTAAGGAAGTATCTCGGCTCGGTCGTCCCGCAGCGCGACAATTACTTCGCCTGCTTGAACAGCGCCGTCTTCTCCGACGGTACTTTCGTCTACATTCCCGAGGGCGTCCGCTGCCCGATGGAGCTGTCGACCTATTTCCGCATCAATGCCGAAAACACCGGCCAGTTCGAGCGCACTTTGATCGTCGCCGACAAGGGCAGCTACGTCTCCTACCTCGAGGGCTGCACCGCGCCGATGCGCGACGAGAACCAGTTGCACGCGGCCGTCGTCGAGATCTTCGCGCACGAGGACGCCGAGGTAAAATATTCGACCGTCCAGAACTGGTATCCCGGCGATGCCGAGGGCCGCGGCGGAATCTTCAACTTCGTCACCAAACGAGCTTTGTGCAGCGGTGCGCGGTCGAAGGTCAGCTGGACCCAGGTCGAGACCGGAAGCGCGATCACCTGGAAATATCCCAGCTGCATCCTGAAGGGCGAGGGCAGCGTCGGCGAATTCTATTCGGTCGCCCTGACCAACAACCGTCAGCAGGCCGACACCGGCACGAAGATGGTGCACATCGGCGCAAACACTCGCTCGACCATCGTGTCGAAGGGCATCAGCGCGGGCAAGTCGAACAACACTTATCGCGGGCTGGTGAAGGTCCTCCCGAACGCCGAGAACGTGCGCAACTTCACGCAGTGCGATTCACTTCTGCTCGGCGACAAGTGCGGGGCGCACACGGTGCCCTACATCGAGGTGAAGAACCCCACGGCGACGATCGAGCATGAAGCTACGACATCGAAGATCAGCGAGGACCAGCTTTTCTATGCGATGAGCCGTGGGCTCGATCAGGAAGCGTCGGTCGCGCTGATCGTCAACGGCTTCGCACGCGAGGTGCTGAAGCAGCTGCCGATGGAGTTTGCGGTCGAGGCGCAGAAGCTTCTCGGAATTTCACTCGAAGGGAGCGTTGGGTAATGGCTGCATTGGTTGTCGCGACACTTCGGTTCAAGGATATCGAACGGTATCGCCGGTACATGGCGGCATTTCCCGGCGTCTTCGCGTCGAGCGGCGGCAAGGTGCTCGTTGCCGACGAAGAGCCGAAGCAGTTGAGCGGCGACGGCGCACCCGTCGACAAGATCGTCGTAATGCAGTTCGACGACGAAGCTGCCGTAGCGCCCTTCTTCGGCTCCCGTGAATATCGCGAGATAGCCGAAGATCGCGACGCCGGCGCGGACGTCACGTCATGGCTGGTGAAGTCGTATGAAAATGCTTGAGATCACCCTTTCCACTGGAGCCGCGGGCTAACACGATGATCCCCTTGTTGTTCCTCGCTGCCGCCTCCGCAGATCTCGACTCCCTCGACCAGGCGGTTGCGCGATGCGATCGCGGGATGGCCAATCCGGCATTCTCCAATGAAGCGTCGCGCCAAAGCCAGTTTCTCCTTGGCGCCTATCGTGAGCAGGAATCGATCGTCGCCGCGCGGCTCGATCTGTCGCAGCGCCGACGCGATCTCCGCGAAGCTTCGATCAAGAAGAACAATGCGGAGGAGCAGAGGCTCGACCTCGAAAATGCCGCGCTCGAAGATCGTCAGCGCGCACTCAACGACCAGCGCATGCTCGAAGGCATCCGCCAGGACGCGATGGACGCGATGCGCCGCTACTTTCTCCTGAACTGTCCCGCCGGGAAGGCCGACAAGTAATATGCTGCAGATTTCCAACCTTCACGCGACCGTCGCCGACAAGCCCATCCTGAACGGCGTGTCGCTCCACGTGCCCGCGGGCGAGGTGCACGCAATCATGGGCCCGAACGGTTCGGGCAAGTCGACGCTTGCCTACGTGCTATCCGGCCGCCCGGGCTACGAGGTAACGGAAGGCAGCGTGTCGTTCGATGGTGCCGACTTGCTGGCGATGGAGCCGCATGAGCGCGCCGCTGCCGGCCTGTTTCTCGGCTTTCAATATCCCGTCGAGATCCCCGGCGTGTCGTCGCTTCAATTCCTGCGCGAGAGCCTCAATTCACAGCGCCGATCGCGCGGTGAAGCCGAGCTTTCCGGCGGCGAGTTCATCAAGCTAGCGCGCGAACAGGCTGCGCTTCTCGGCATGGATGTCGACATGCTCAAGCGTCCGGTGAATGTCGGCTTCTCCGGCGGCGAAAAGAAACGCGCCGAGATGGTCCAGATGGGAATCATGAACCCGAAGTTCGCCGTCCTCGACGAGACCGACAGCGGACTCGACATCGATGCGCTGAAGGCCGTCGGCGCGGGCATCAACCGCATCATGCGCGCGCCCGACAAAAGCGTGCTGCTGATCACGCATTATCAGCGACTGCTCGACTATGTGACGCCGGACAAGGTGCACGTGCTCCGTCGCGGCGAGATCGTGCGCAGCGGCGGACCGGAATTGGCGCACGAACTCGAGCGCGAAGGCTATGCGGAGGCGGCCGCGTGACATTCGCAATCATCATCGCCTGCGCCGCATTCATGCTGATCGTTGCATCGGTTCGCGGCAATCCCGGGCGCGCGATCGCGGACATTGCCCTCCTCGTGATCCTTGCCGGGATCATCACGCTCGTCGACATGATCCTCAGCCGCTTCATGGACACGGGCGACGCAGGCGAGTGGATCGCAATCGCCTTCGCGTGCGGCTTTGCGCTTGATGCACTCTACGGCCTGCTTGCTCCGGAGCGGCAGCGCCGCCGCGACAAGAGGCTGCGCCGCCTGATGAAGAGGCGCGCATGACCGCCCCCTTCCCAACCCGCCGTCAGGAAGAATGGCGCTATGCCGACCTCGACGCGCTGCAGCCCGTCTGGGAGCAGTTCGCCGAGCCTCTGACGGTGACCGTTGCCGCAGGCGAGGCACTCGAAGAAGTGTGGTTTCCCACCAGCGATGACGTGCAGGTGAAGCGCGTGTGCATTGTGCTCGGAGCGGGTGCGAAGGCCCGCATTTTCGTGCTCAACAATGCTGCTGTTTATGGTCGCGTCGAACTGCAGATGAGTCTCGAAGCCGACGCCGATTTCGAGCTCTTCGCAGCCAACATCGGCAGTGGCCAGTCGACCAATGAAGTCGTCACGAACGTGAAGCATCTTGGCGAACGCGGACGCTCTCGCCAGACAGTTCGCAGTGTGCTCGGCGACAAGGCCGTCGGCTCTTATCTCGGGAAGGTCGAAGTCGCGCGCGGCGCGCAGCAAACGGACGGCGAGCAGTCGGTGAAGGCGATGCTTCTCGACCGCGGCGCCACCGCCAACTGCAAGCCCGAGCTGGAGATCTTCGCCGACGACGTGAAATGCGCACATGGCGCGAGCGTCGGTGAGCTTGATCCGATCCAGATGTTCTACGCCGAGAGCCGCGGGCTCGACCCGGCGAGCGCGCGCGCACTGCTGCTCGAGGGATTCATCATGGGCCTCTGGGACGGCATTTCGAACGAGGCTCAGCGCAACGACATTTGCGAAGCGTCGCGCGACGCATTGCGGAGGGCCGCGAAGTGACCGCCCCCGTTCGCCTTTCGCCGAACAGCGCTCTCGATGTTCGCTCGCAATTTCCGGCGATCGAGAACTGGCACTATCTCGACAGCGCCGCAACAGCACAGAAGCCGCAAGTGGTCATCGATGCGATCACGCAGGCCTATGCGCGCGATTACGCCACCGTGCACCGCGGTGTTTATCAGCGCTCCAGCGAAATGACTGGGCGCTACGAGGATGCGCGCGCTGCGGCGTCGAGGCTGGTCGGTGGACAGCCGAACGAGGTGATCTTCACGCGCGGCGCGACCGAGGCGATCAACCTGGTTGCGCACACGCTTCCGAAGGAGGGCCGCAATCGTGTCCTGCTGTCGCAGCTGGAGCATCACAGCAATATCGTCCCTTGGCAGCTTGCCGGGTACGACGTGGACGCGGTGCCGCTGACCAGCGACGGCCGCATCGATTTGGACGCGGCCCAGCGGATGCTCACAGAAGAGCATCGCGTCGTCGCCTTCGCGCATGTCTCGAACGTGCTCGGTTCTATTCTCGACGCAAAGCGCGCCGCAGGCATCGCGCATTCGAAAGGCGCGTTGCTTCTGCTCGACGGATGCCAGGCCGTCCCGCGCCTGCCAGTCGACGTCGCCGCGATCGGTGCCGACTTCTACGCATACTCCGGACATAAGCTCTACGGTCCGACCGGCATCGGTTGCCTGTGGGGACGAGCCGAACTGCTGCAGCAGCTTCCGCCGTGGCAGGGCGGCGGGTCGATGATCGACCGCGTCACGTTCGCCGAGACAACTTATCTCGACGCCCCAATGCGCTTTGAAGCCGGCACGCCGCACATCGTCGGCGCCGTCGGCCTCCACGCAGCGATCGACTGGGCGGAAGGGCTGACGCTCGACGCAATCCATGCGCATGAATGCGCGCTGGTCGCAGAATGCCGCTCGGCGCTTTCGAGCATTGGCGGCGTCAGCATCTACGGACCGGAAGACAGCGCCGGAATCGTCAGCTTCAACGTCGATGGGGTGCATCCGCACGACACCGCCACCATATTGGATGATGGGAGTGTCGCGGTCCGCGCTGGTCACCATTGCGCCCAGCCTTTGATGGACGTTCTCGGTGTCCCGGCGACGGCGCGCGCGAGCTTCGCGGCGCACAGCGACAGCTCGGATATCGAGGCTCTGGTGCGCGGCATCGAACAAGTGAAGCGGATTTTCGGGTGAACGAGGAACGGAAGATCGAGACAGAGGAAGTCGACGCGGTGACGGCGCCGCCCCGCGCCCGCGTCACCGAAACATTCGAGCGCAAGCGCGATTATCTCGCCGGCTTCCTCTCACGCGAGACACAGCCGATTGATGAGCCCGCGCCCAATGAGGACCTCAAGCAGTCCGTGATCGACGCATTGAAGTCCGTCTACGACCCGGAAATCCCTGTAGATATCTACGAACTCGGCCTCATCTACGACGTCGATATCAGTGAGGATGGCGACGCAGTCATCTCCATGACGCTGACGACACCTCACTGTCCGGTCGCGGAATCGCTTCCCAACGAAGTTGAATTGCGCGTGCTGTCTGTGCCCGGCATCCGCGATGCGGTGGTGAACCTTGTCTGGACCCCGCCCTGGGACCCGTCGAAGATGAGCGACGAGGCGAGACTAGAATTGGGAATGCTGTGAATAAGGAAGTCAAAGTCCGCGCCCCGCGACCCGCAGCGATCACGCTCACCTCCGCGGCACAGGAGCGTATAGCCGAGCTGATGAGCCGCGCGCCCGAAGGCGCGATCGGTGTCAAGCTGTCGACTCCGCGTCGCGGGTGCTCGGGCCTCGCTTATTCGGTAGATTACGTCAGCGAGGAGAATCCGCTCGACGAGAAGATCGAGACGCCGGGCGGTACCTTCTACGTCGACGGCGGGTCGGTCCTTTACCTGATCGGGTCGGTGATGGACTGGCGCGAGGACGACTTCGCCGCCGGTTTCGTGTTCGAAAACCCGAACGCCACCGGCTCCTGCGGCTGCGGGGAAAGCTTCACCGTTTGACAGGTTGAGCGTCCTGCCCGGCAGGAGTATTCAGATGCGCGTGAGGAGAAACGTCATGCGCTTGCTCTTCCCTGTGATTGCTCTGCCTCTGCTCATTCCAGCGGCTTCGGTGGCTCAAACGCCCACCGAAACCGTTCCGGCTCGCGAGATGCCGACGATCAATCCGCTGGCTCAGGATCGGCTCAGTTGCCCACCGACGAGCCGCTACGAGGCTGCCAGGCGTGGCGGGAAGCTCGGCGCGCAAAAGCTCAATGAGTTGCCGATGGCCGACGGCTACAAAGCAGTCCTCCGCCGCGTCGACGGTTGCAATGCCCCGATCGTCGTCAGCTACGGCTTCGGACGGGACCAGCGCTAGAAGTTCAACGAGAAGCGCACTGCCGCGCCGAGATCGGCATCCGAGTTCGCAATGTGGCCCGGGTCCTTGCGGAGGAACAGGTTCCCGCCAAGCCAGGCGTTTCCGTCGAGCAGGCTCGTCGTATAGCTGAGTTCGGAGTCGATTTCGCGCCCGCTCGGAGTCATGGCGAAGCGCTCCCAGCTGCTCGTCGCAACGGCCGTCCGATAATCGTACGAGGTCGGTAGGAACAGGTTGAAGCCGCCGCTCGTCACCCGCAGCGGCTGCGAGAGTCGGAAACCAAGCCGGTCGCTCTCATTGAACAGGCCGAGCTTGGTCATGTCGAAGCCGTACGCGGCCGTCTCGAACTTACCGCCGGAAAAATCGGTCCATCCTCTGCGTGCCGTCAGTCCGGCACTGAAGCCGCCACCAAGCTCGCGCCGCGCCTCCAAATCGAGGAATGTGCTGCTGGAGCCCCCGCCGCCCAAGGCGGCGCTCATGCGGCCGCCAAGGACGCTCTGCCTTTCGTCGAGCCGACTGAGCCCGGCCGAAAGCCAAGTTCGGCCGACATTGCGGTCCACCGCAACGCTGGTCCAACGATATGGAGAACCCGAAGCAGTGGTTTTCGCTTCGCTCCACACCTCGCCTGTTTCACCCGAAAGCGTGAAACCGAACTTTCCGACCTGGCGGCGCAGCGCCATGCTGCTCCCGTGGCCGGCGGAGAAGCCGGGATTTCCGGCGATATCCCTTGCGACGATGAACGCGCCCGCCTCGGCTCCGGCAAGCCGTCGCTCGAGCGTTTTGCCGTTCTCGCTGATGCCGAAGGCCACGGCGGTCTTGGGATTGAGGCGGGCAACGGCCGATCCAGCCACCAGTCGCGCAGTGCGCGCATCTTCAGGACCAATGCCGAGACGATTGACGTCGTAGCCGAAGCGCGCGTCGTGGCGCTCGGCCACCGTAACTGCGACGCTCAGAGGGCCCGCGGACGCGCCCGCGAACCTTGTCCCGCCCTGAAGTGCTCGCGTGAGTTGCCGTTCCTGCGGTGCCTTCTGAAGCGTCTTCGCGAAGTCGACGACGAATGCGCGGTCGTAGCCGTCGAGGATAATGGCGCCCATCGACGCGCCGCTTTGCGAGCCGCCGTCACCCGCGGCGGGCGGCAAAGCGCTGTCGGTCACAGGGGTACCGGAACCGGCCAGGCTGCTTCCGCCGACCGGCTGGAAGGCCCGCGCGAGATTCAGCCGCCCGCGACCGTATGTCGTGTCTATCCCGGGCGCGCCGAGATCGTCCGCGGTCGTGAACAGGATATCGATGATCTTCTGGGCCGTGAGGTTCGGGAAGGCCTGCGCCATCAGGGCGACCGCTCCGGAAATCACGGGCGCTGAGAAGCTCGTGCCCGACCATCTGGAAGGCGTGCCGTTCTGGTCGATCGTAAGGACGCTGCTTCCGAGCGCCATGAGGTACCAGTTGGCGCCGCTGCCGGCACGGTTCGAGAAGCTCGCGATATCCGTGGAACCGGCGTTCAAAGCCCCGGCGATGATGACCTGTCCGGGGAAGGTCTGCGCCGGAATGAGCGCAAACGGATCGGGGTTCGGCCCAAGCGTCGGATCCTGGCCGTCGTTTCCAGCCGAGATGACGATGATAACGCCCTGCTGCACGGCATTGCGCAGAGCACTCATCAGCTGGCTCGTCGGCGCAGAACCGCCAAGCGACATGTTGATGACCTTAACTCCAGCCGTCACCGCCGCATTGACGCCCGCAGCGATTGCACTGTCGTCGAAGGAACAGCCCCCGTCCGCGCTGGTGTCCAGGCAAGTACCCGGCGCGTCGGCCCGCATCATGACGATCGTTGAGTCGAATGCCACGCCGTGCATGCCGGAGCCGTTCTTGGCCGCGGCGATCACTCCGGAAACGGCCGTTCCGTGGCCGCCTTGGTCGCCAAGCCCACGGGTGCCTGCTACGTCGCGGCTATTGGCAAGATCAATCTGGCCAGCGAACTCGGTCAGCTTCGGGTTGATGCCTGAATCGATGACACCGACCTTGATCCCCTGACCCGTTGCGCCGGCATCGTACGCAGAGATGGCCTTGGCCGAGACCGCTCCGTTCGACGCCTGATATTCGGGCGTATTATAGTTCGTCGTTCCCGTCGTTGGCGGCGGGGTGGGCGTCGGAGTCGGAGTCGGAGTGGGCGTGGGCGTGGGCGTTGGAGTGACGGTCATCGGAGGCGGAGGCGTCCGGCCAACGCCGCCCCCTCCACCGCCACCGCAGGCGCTCAGCGCGCACGCGAGCACGACTGCGCAGCCGGTGGTCGCCAGGAATTGCTTTGTCATGAACCCCACTCCGCTCTAAGCCGCTGAAAACACACGGCTTCCCCGATTTGCGCTTTGTACCCCGAAAGCTTTCAATTTGCTGAAGCAATGATTCCCGCTAGGCGCGCACGCACCATGACAATCGAGGTCGCTCCACAATTCAGGCACGTGCGCGACTGGATCTTCGATCTCGACAACTGCCTCTATCCGGCCGCCACGGGCCTCTTCACACTGATCGACGAACGTATGGGTGCCTACATTCAGCACCTGCTGGACTGCGATCCCGCGGAGGCAAGGCGGGTGCAAAAGCATCATTTCCACACGCACGGTACCACACTCGCCGGGCTGATGCGCGAGCATGAGATCGACCCGCACGATTTCCTCGCGAAGGTCCACGACATTCCGCTCGATCTCGTCCAACGTGACGACCGTTTGGGACAGGCTCTCGACCGGCTCCCGGGGCGGAAGTTCGTCTTCACCAATGGCGATGCGCCCTATGCCCGGCGGGTGCTCGAAGCGATCGGAATCCACGATCGTTTCGACGACCTGCACGACATCCATGCAAGCAGCTATCGGCCGAAGCCCGATCCGCACGGCTATGATCTGGTTTGCCAGCGGTTCGGGATCGATCCGCATTCGGCGCTTCTAGCGGATGACATCGCCGCGAACCTCAAGCCCGCCAAAGCGCTCGGCATGACGACGGTGTGGGTCGACAACGGCTCCGAGCGCGGCAATCACGGCGCGGACGAAAGCTTCATCGACCATCGCATCGAAAATGTAGGCGACTGGCTCGAAACCATCATCGGGGAGAATGAATGACCACTGCTCTTCAAACGACGATCGAGCAGGCGTGGGAAGAACGCGACGGCGTCGGCTCCGGCACTCAAGGACAGGTCCGCGACGCAGTCGATCAAGTGATCACTGCGCTCGACAGCGGTGAAGCGCGGATCGCGGAAAAAGTGGAGGGCGAATGGATCGTCCACCAGTGGCTGAAGAAGGCGGTGCTGCTGTCTTTCCGGCTCAACCCGATGGAGCGCATTGCTGGCGGTCCGGGCGGAGCGAACTGGTGGGACAAGGTACCCTCGAAGTTCACCGGTTGGACCGACGATGAATTCCAGTCGGCCGGCTTCCGAGCCGTCCCCGGAGCAATCGTCCGTCGCGGCGCTTTCATCGCGCCGGGCGCGGTCCTGATGCCGAGCTTCGTGAACATCGGCGCGCGCGTTGGCGAAGGGACCATGGTCGACACCTGGGCGACCGTTGGCAGCTGCGCGCAGATCGGCAAGAATGTCCATATCTCGGGCGGCGCCGGAATTGGCGGAGTACTTGAGCCGTTGCAAGCTGGGCCAGTCATCATCGAGGACGATTGCTTCATCGGCGCTCGCTCCGAAGTGGCTGAAGGAGTCGTCGTTGAACAGGGTGCGGTGTTGTCCATGGGCGTGTTCCTTGGCGCTTCGACCAAGATAGTTGATCGCGCTTCTGGCAAAGTCTTCTACGGCCGCGTTCCCGCTTATTCGGTGGTCGTTCCCGGTGCGCTTCCCGGCAAGGACGGCGGTCCCTCGCTCGCCTGCGCAGTTATCGTGAAGCGCGTCGACGAGCGGACTCGCTCCAAGACCAGTATCAACGAGCTTCTGCGCGACTGATAAGTCTCGCTTATGGGCTGACTCCGCCCTTTTGTTGGCGGCTGGGATGCTCGTCAGTCAGAATCCTTTGATGACCAAGCTCAATCAGGAATGTTTTGACAGCAATCCGCAGGAAGCGGCTGCGCCGGTTGAGCTTTATGCCCAGCCCATGATCCGAAGCGTCATGAACCGGTCCGACTGGCTGATCCTGCTGGTACTCGCCCTCATCTGGGGCGGAGCCTTCATGTTCATCGGCGTCGCGGTGAAGCACGTGCATCCGCTGACCTATGTCTGGCTTCGGCTGAGCATCGCGGCGGTCGCGATGTGGACGTTCCTTCGAATGAAAGGACGGCCGCTCGGCCTGCCGCGCCAAGTCTGGGGGTCCATGCTTCTGCTCGCGCTGCTCAACAATGCCTTGCCGTTCACCTTGTTCGGCTGGGGGCAAACTCACATTGCGAGTGGGCTCGCCTCCATCCTCAATGCGACGACACCGATCTGGGGCGTGGTCGTTGCGCACCTCTTCACCCACGACGAGCGCATGACTCCCCGCAAGATCGCGGGCGTGCTCCTCGGTTTCGGCGGCGTTGCGACCATGATCGGACCCGCGCTGCTTTCGAACCTGGGCACGGACGGGCTTGCGCAGCTTGCCTGCATCACGGCCTCGCTCAGCTATGCGCTTGCGGCTGTCTGGGCGCGGCGCTTCCGGCGAATGGGCCTGTCACCCATGTCGGTGACGACCGGCCAGTTGACCGCGGGTGCGCTGATGATGCTCCCGGTCGCCCTTTTCATCGACCAGCCGTGGACCCAGCCCTTCCCGCCGCTGACTGCCATCGGCGCGATTACGGCGCTGGCGCTGCTCTGCACCGCGTTCGGCTATGTGCTCTATTTCCGGCTGATCGACCATGCCGGCGCGACGAACGCCTTGCTCGTAACTCTGCTCGTGCCACCGGTCGCCATCCTGCTTGGCGCCTTGTTCCTCAACGAGCAGCTGGCCGTTCAGGACTTCCTGGGATTGGGATTGATCGCGCTCGGTCTGGCCGCGATCGACGGCCGACTGCTCAACCTTGTGGAGCGGCCGACGGTATATCGCCGAGCAGCTTAGCGGCTTCCTCGCCCGTCCAGTCGAGGTCGCCGACGTAGCGCCAGACTTCCCGCCCTTGAGCGTCATAGAGGATCGTCGTCGGCATCACCTGGGCATTCAGCGCCCCTGAAAGCGCCATCTTGGGATCGTGGTAGGCGCCCAGGTCGTCGACCTTCAGCTTGGCGAGGAACGCCTCGACCGAGCCCTGCGGGCCCATGTCCTGGTTCACCGCAATCACTCCAATTGAGCCGTCCTTGTCGTGCTTGCGGGCGAGCGCGTTCAGCGTCGGCAGCTCCTTCACGCAGGGCGCGCACCAAGTGGCCCAGAGGTTCACCAGCACCGGAGTTCCCTTGAATTCCGAAAGGCTGATCTCGCCGCCGTCCGGATCGACAAAGCTTGCCTCGGGCGCGGACTCGCCCTTGTGACTGCGGTCGACGCCCTTCACCGGTTCGCCAGGCGTAGCCGCGACTTCGTTGGCCGCGGGCTGCTCCTTCTTCTGGCAGCCGACGATCAGCGCGACAGAAAGAAGCAATGCGTTTGAGATGCGTCGCATGTCGGGTCCGATACGCAGGCGACACCCGCTGGCGCAAGCGCGCTCGACAAGCTAGGCGATGGAGATGGTTCGGCGTCTATCGATCCTCATCGGCATAACGCTCCTCTCCGGCTGCGGGCGAGTGGGCCCGCTCGAGCCGGCGCAAGGCGAGCCTCTGCCGGTCAAGCCGATGATGGCGAAGACCACGCCCACGGCTGAGGATCTGTTGACCAAGCCGGCCTATGCCGCGCCGGAGCGCGTCGACGAATTGATCAAGCGCTCCCAGCCACGTCCGGTCGACCGGTTCGACCTGCCGCCCCCGGACGGAGGCGCGGCGCCCTTGCCGGTAGGCGCAGGACAGGACTCGTCCACCAACGAAACAGGACCCGCGACTCCTCAATGACACAGAAGCTTCGCAAGGCCGTGTTCCCGGTCGCGGGCCTCGGCACCCGCCTGCTGCCCGCAACCAAGTCGATCCCCAAGGAATTGCTGACGGTCGTCGACCGGCCGCTCATCCAATATGCGGTGGACGAGGCGCGCGAGGCCGGGATCGAGGAGCTCATCTTCGTCACCGGCCGCGGGAAGTCGGCACTGGTCGACTATTTCGACGCTGCGTTCGAGCTTGAGACCACCATGCGGGAAAAGGGCAAGAGCCTCGATCCGCTAGACCCGTCCCGCACGGGCTTCGGTGAATTGGTCTCCGTTCGCCAGCAGCAGCCGCTCGGCCTCGGCCACGCAGTATGGTGCGCTCGCCACGTGGTAGGCGATGAGCCGTTCGCGGTGCTCCTTCCCGACGACCTGATGTCGGGCAAGCCCGGCGCGCTGAAGCAAATGGTCGACGCATGGGAGCGCTACGGCGGCAACATGCTCTGCACCGAGGAAGTGCCGCACGAACGCACCCGAAGCTATGGCGTGATCACGCCCGGCCAGCAGGACGGTGCCGTCACGGAAGTCCTCGGCCTCGTTGAGAAGCCGAAGCCGGAGGACGCGCCCTCGAACCTTGCCGTCATCGGCCGCTACATCCTCCAACCCGGCGTCATGCGCGTCCTCGACAAGGGCGAGAAGGGCGCGGGTGGCGAGATCCAGCTGACGGACGCGATGGCCCAGCTGATCGGCAAGCAGCCGTTCCACGCAGTAAAGGTCGACGCCGTTCGCCACGATTGCGGCGACAAGGCCGGCTACGTCATCGCCAATGTCGCGCTTGCGCTTGAACGCGAGGATATCGCTCCCAAGATACGGGAATATCTCGATCGCGCCTAGGCGGTCCTACGGATCCAGCTCGACGTCCCAGTAGAGATAGTCACGCCAGCTCTGGTGCAGGTAATTGGGTGGGAAGCTGCGCCCATGGTCCTGCAATTGCCAGCTCGTCGGGCGGATCGGCTCGAGCTCGATATGCATGTGTGCCTGGCGCGGCGTCCGCCCGCCCTTGCGCAAATTGCACGGCGCGCAGGCCGTCGCGACATTCTCCCAGGTCGTGCGTCCGCCCTGGGCCCGCGGGATGACATGGTCGAAGGTCAGTTCCTTGCGCGACCCGCAATAGACGCAGCTAAACTTGTCGCGAAGAAACAGGTTGAATCGGGTGAAGGCGGGATATTCGCTCGGCTTCACGAATTGGCGAAGCGCAATCACCGACGGCAGCTTCAGCGCCACGCTCGGGCTGTGAACCTCCCGGTCGTAATGTGCGACCACGTCGACCCGCTCCAGGAACATCGCCTTGATCGCCGTCTGCCAGGGCCAGAGGCTCAGCGGATAATAGGATAGCGGCGTGTAATCGGCGTTTAAGACGAGCGCCGGGCAGCTTTCAGGATGGCGGATGAGGTCGGGGTGATACATGACGCGGGCAATGGCCTTTCCTGTCCGCCCGCAACGAACAAGTCTCCGGCCCCGTCGCACTCAAGGTGGAGATGGGTCGCGTCGGGCCCGTCTTCCCTTGTTGCCCACCGGATGCCAACCCGATGTGACAAAAGCATGAATCGGGGATTGCGGATTCGCCGTCAAGTGTCGTTTCGGTCCCGCACGGCATGAATATCACGCGATTTGCGCCTTCTCCGACCGGGCGGTTGCATTTAGGCCACGCTTTCAGCGCGGTTCTTGGTCATGAAGCGGCACGAACAAGCGGTGGCCAGTTCCTCCTGCGGGTCGAGGATCTGGACCAGGGCCGCAGCCGCCCCGAGTTCGTCGATGGCATTTTCGAGGATTTGCGTTGGCTGGGCATCGCCTGGGACGAACCTGTTTTCGTTCAATCCGGGCGCGCTGCAGAATATGAGGCCGCGCTCCGCGCGCTGAAGGCTCTCGGCCTGGTCTATGCCTGCTTCTGCACTCGGGCCGATATTGCCCAGTCGCTCACCGCACCGCACGGCGATGCCGTCGCGAGCTATCCCGGGACGTGCCGGACGCTTCCCGACGATCCGGAGCGGAGGGCCACGACGCCCCACTGCTGGAGGCTCGATTCAGCCAAAGCCCTTCTGCTGACCGGACTTCCGAGTTGGACCGAATCCGATGGGCGCATGTTTTCTGGCGATCCTTCGCAGATCGGCGATGCCATACTGGCCCGGAAGGACGCGCCCGCATCCTATCATATGTCCTGCGTTGTCGACGACGCTGCAAGCGGCGTTAATCTCGTCGTTCGTGGCGCAGATCTCAGGCCGTCGACGCCGATTCAGCGCCTGCTCCAGCAACTCCTTGGGCTGCCCGAACCACGCTACCTGCACCATCCTTTGATCACGCACGAAGACGGACGCCGTCTGGCGAAGCGAGACCTTGCCCCGACGCTCGCGGCAATGCGTGAAAACGGTGCTGACGGAAAGGCGCTCGCCGCCAGCCTGTCGAAAGCGGAGCTGCCGCTTGGTTTCGCCTTCCGCAACGAGTAGAGCGCCGTCATGAATATTGTCCTGACGATCCTCCTCCTCGCCGCCATGGGCGCAACCGCCTACGTTCTCGTTCGCGGAGTCATGGCCATGGCGTCGGGCAAGGACATCAGCGGCGAGCGCCAGCAGAACTACATGCGCAAGCGCGTGATGTTTCAGGCCGTGGCGATCATCATCGTCATACTGATCCTGGTCATGGCCGGGGCGTCGCGGAGCTGATGGCCAAAGCCTGATGGTCCGCCTCAGCAAGATCTACACGCGGACCGGTGATGCGGGCGAAACCGGCCTGGCCGACGGGTCGCGCATGCGCAAGGACGATCCCCTCGCCCAGGCCATCGGCGATGTCGATGAAACGAATAGTGCGATCGGCGTGGCGGTCATTGCAATCACCGACACTGATGTCGCGGCGATGCTTGGCCGCATCCAGAACGAGCTGTTCGACCTTGGCGCCGACCTCGCAACGCCCGGCGAGGACTTTGCGCCGACCGAGATGAACTTGCGCATCGTACAATCGCAGATCAATCGGCTCGAAACCGAGATTGATCGGATGAACGAAGACCTGCAGCCGCTGCGCAGCTTTATCCTGCCCGGCGGCGGCGGAGGCTCGGCCGAACTTCACCTCGCCCGCGCGATTGCGCGCCGGGCAGAGCGCCGCGCGGTGGCCGCTGCGCGGCAGCGTTCACTCAATCCACTTGCGCTTATCTACCTCAATCGACTGTCGGATCATCTGTTCGTCGCATGCCGTTACCTGGCATGGAAGCGAGGTGGTGACGTGCTTTGGAAACCAGGAGACACCCGCACCTGACCCAAAGGCAGTAGGATGTTCGGCGGCACCATTGCTGTTGTGCAGCGTTGAAACGCCGCAAAATGAGCGGAAAGTGATACGAGGCGCTTCTGCCCGGGAACTCGAAAGGGCCAAGTGACCGCCGCACCGGCTTCTCAAGGCGATACACGCGACCTGCGACAGCTTCGCAACCGGCTGTTCGCAACGCGCCGGCTGACGCTCGATCTCGCCGTGCCTTTGTCGGACGCGGATGCCAGCATCCAGCCCTTTCCCGACGCATCGCCCGCCAAATGGCACCTTGCCCACACGACCTGGTTCTTCGAGACTTTCGTGCTGCGCGATCATGTCCCCGGGTACACCGCCTTCGACGAACGCTTCGGCTATCTGTTCAACAGCTATTACGAAGCGGAAGGCGAGCGGCACGCCCGGCCTAAGCGCGGAATGCTCAGTCGCCCCTCGCTCGACGAAGTGCGCGACTGGCGAGCGAGCGTCGACGACGCGCTTGACCGCGCGCTACCGGAGCTTCCCGCGCAGGTCCTCGAACTCATCGAGCTTGGAATCAATCATGAGCAGCAGCATCAGGAGCTGCTCCTGACGGACATCCTCGCGACCTTCGCCGAAAACCCGCTCGATCCGACCTATTCCGAGCTTTCGGCCCCCGCCTGCTTCGCGACGGAGCCGCTGATCTTTCATCCGGGCCGTAACGGCATCGTCGAGATGGGCGCGAGCGATCGGGGGTTTGCCTTCGACAATGAGCGTCCGCGCCATCGCGTCATCCTTCACCCCCATGTGATCGCGGGTCGGCGCGTCACCAATGGCGAGTGGCAGGACTTCATCGCCGACCGGGGCTATTCGACACCGGCGCTCTGGCTCAGCGAAGGCTGGGATTGGGTTCGGCGCGAAAGCGTTGCGGGGCCACTCTACTGGCACGACGACGACACGGAGTTCACGCTTGCCGGCCGCCGCGAGATCGATCGCGCTGCGCCTGTCGCCCACGTCAGCTATTATGAGGCGGACGCCTTCGCGCGCTGGGGCGGAGCACGACTTCCGACGGAGGCCGAATGGGAAGACTTCGCCGCCTCCGCCGATCCCAGCCTCGGCAATCAGCTCGACCATGCCGGAGCGGCGCTCCCGCATCCCGGGGGGGCCATCTTCGGAGACGTGTGGGAATGGACGCAGAGCGCCTATCTCGCTTACCCGGGCTTCAAGACTGCCCCCGGCGCAGTCGGCGAGTACAATGGCAAATTCATGTGCGGGCAGTTCGTTCTGAAAGGCGCGAGCTGCGCGACGCCTCGCGGCCACAGCCGAGCATCCTATCGCAACTTCTTCCCGCCATCCGCGCGCTGGCAATTCACCGGAGTCCGCCTTGCTAAAGACGCCTGAGCGGGTCGACCCCGCCTTCCGCGAGGACGTTCTCGCAGGACTCTCCGCGGCAATTCCTGCGATCCCCGCGCGCTGGCTTTACGACCATCGCGGGTCGGAGCTGTTCGACGAGATCACGCGGCTTCCGGCCTATTATCCGACGCGTACCGAGACCGCACTTCTGAAGCAGGTCATGCCGGAAATCGCAGCGCGCATTGCACGAGGCGCCGCAGTCGTCGAGCTCGGTGCGGGCTCCGCGACGAAGACACCGCTGCTTCTGGATGCCATCCACCCGGCGACTTACGTCCCGGTGGATATTTCAGGCGAATATCTGCGCGAAAGTGCTGCTCAGATCGCTGAGCAGTTCCCCGGCATGAACGTCGAGCCGGTCGAGGCGGACTTCGCCCGTCCGTTTGAGCTTCCGTCGAGCATCGCGAGCATGCACAAGCTCGGCTTCTTTCCAGGGTCGACGATCGGCAATTTCGTTCCCCGCAGCGCGACGGACCTCCTGCGCAGCTTTCGCGACTTGCTCGGGATCGGCGCGCAATTGCTGATCGGAATGGATCGCGTGAAGCCCGTCCAGCGCCTTATTGCCGCATACGACGATGCCGAAGGCGTGACTGCGGCATTCAACCTGAACCTTCTTGAGCGGATCAATCGCGAGCTCGACGGTACGATCCCGATCGACGCCTTTCGCCACGAGGCGCGCTGGAACGACATACTTTCGCGCATCGAGATGCATCTGGTGGCGACACGCGACGTCGGCTTCACGGTCGCAGGGGGCGAGTTCTCGTTCGCAGAGGGCTCTTCGATCCACACCGAGAACAGTCACAAATACGGCCCGCGCGGAACTCGCGTCCTCCTTCTCGCCGGAGGCTGGACACCCGTCGCCGAATGGACCGATCCCGCCGGCGATTTCGCAATCATCCTTGCCGAGGCGATGCCCAACCGCTTTGCCCCATGATTGCTAGCGCCCCGGCGCGCCGCTAAGCGACAGCCATGGGTATTGTTATCGCGCTCCTCGACATCGTGCAGATGTTGTTGTGGGTCCTAAGCATCGTCATCATCGCGCAGGCTGTCTTCAGTTGGCTTATCGTCTTCAACGTCGTCAATACGCGCAGTGACTTCGTCCGCGCGGTGTGGTCGGCGCTCGAGAAGGTCACCGAACCGCTGTACCGTCCAATCCGGCGCATCATGCCCGATTTCGGCGGGATAGATTTCTCACCGATCGTGGTGCTGTTGCTGATCTGGGTGATCAGCCGGCTGATCGGAGGCGTCGAACTCGATCTCCAGCGCAGCTATTATATTGGCGCATGACGGCACAGATCATCGACGGCAAGGCAGCTGCGGCCGACCTTAGAGCGCGCGTCGCCAAGGCGGCAGCGGCGTTTCGCGATGGCACCGGGCGCGCACCCGGTCTGGCGGTCGTGCTGGTCGGCGAGCATCCGCCGAGCGCCGCTTACGTACGCTCTAAAATCAAAGCGACGGTCGAAGCCGGCATGGAAAGCTTCGAGCACCGTATCCCCGCCGAGACCAGTCAGGATGAGCTTCTCGCTCTCGTCGATCGCCTGAACCAAGACTCGTCAGTCGACGGAATCCTCGTGCAGCTGCCATTGCCCAAGCATGTCGACGAACAGGCAGTGCTGACGCGCGTCGATCCGGAGAAGGATGTCGACGGCTTTCACCCGGTGAACGTCGGGCGTTTGTCGATCGGCCTTCCGGCACTCGTCTCCTGCACTCCACTTGGCTGCCTCATGCTGCTGCAGCAGCAGCTTGGGGACCTCACGGGGCTCGACGCAGTAGTGGTCGGACGGTCCAACATCGTCGGCAAACCCATGGCCCAATTGCTGCTGCAAGCGAACTGCACGGTCACGATCGCGCATTCGCGCACAAAATATCTCCCCGATGTGGTTCGAGGAGCGGACATCGTCGTGGCCGCAGTCGGCCGGCCGGAGTTGATCCGCGGCAGCTGGATCAAGTCCGGAGCCACCGTGATTGACGTCGGCCAGGAGCGCGTTGAGCAGCCTGACGGCACACGCAAGTTGCTGGGCGACGTCGCTTATGACGAGGCCGCTGATATTGCGGGCGCGATCACGCCCGTACCTGGCGGCGTCGGCCCGATGACCATCGCATGCCTGCTCCGCAACACCGTAGTAGCCGCTCACAGGCGTTCGAGCCTGCCTGATCCGGAGGGACTGTAAATGATTGAACTTCTTCTAGCCGCCTCACTTGCAACCGCGGTCGATGCCGAGCGCGCCTTTGCCGCAGACGCCCAGAAGATCGGTCAGTGGACGGCGTTCAGGAAATATGCCGACGAAAGCGCGGTCATGTTCACACCGCAAGCGGTCTGGGCGCACGAATTCCTCGGCCCCCTCAAGGACCCCCCAAAGGCGATTCTTTGGCGCCCTTCGGACAGCTGGGTTTCCTGCGACGGTCGCACGTCGATCAACCGCGGCCCTTGGGATTCGCCGTCGGGCAAGTCGCATGGCTATTTCACAACGGTCTGGGTCCGCGGAGGCAGTGGATGGAGGTGGGTCTATGACGGCGGTGACCAGTTGGCAGAGCCCATGGCCGCGCCCAAGAAGCCGCGCGTTGAGCGCGCGAGCTGCAGCGGCAAGGCGAAGATCCCCCAGGAATATCGCAAAGAAGTCGAGCCAACCGCGCGCATTGCCGGCAAGCCCCCCGCCGACGCGGGCCAGGCCCGGTCTGCAGACGGGACTCTCATCTATGAATGGAAGGTAGCCAAGGACGGCGCGCGTGAGTTCACTGCGAAGCTGTGGAACGGACGTGATTACCGAACTATCCTCGACCAGCACATCGCTGCTCCGAAGGAATGATCGAACTTTTCGGCTCGGCACTGGTCACCTTCCTGGTGATCATCGACCCGCCAGGCTGCGCGCCCATTTTCGCCGGGCTGACGACCGACGCGACCGCGGCCCATCGTCGGGCCATGGCGATTCGCGCATCGGTCATCGCCTGGGCGATCCTGATGTTCTTCGGACTGCTCGGGCGCCCGATGCTGCATGCGCTTGGAATCAGCCTTGCAAGCTTTCGCATCGCCGGCGGTGTCATGCTGTTCATGATTGCTCTCGACATGGTGTTCGAGAGGCGGACGGCGCGACGCGAAAATCGCGCTCATTCCATCGAGGGAACACCGGAAGCCGAAGACATTTCGGTTTTCCCGATGGCCATTCCTATGATTGCGGGACCTGGCTCGATCGCAAGTGCGATGCTGTGGGTCTCCCGCGCAGATGGAGCCGCTGCCGTACTAACCGTCCTCGCCGCGATCACGGTGGTCATACTCCTGACGCTTCTCGCTCTGTTGGCAGCGGGGCCGATCATGCGCCTTATCGGCGACCGGCTGGAGGCCATGATCACGCGGATTCTCGGAGTGATTCTGGCGGCGCTTGCCGCACAATTCATTGTCGATGGGATCAAGCAGAGCTTCCCGTCGATCCTCGCCTGACGGAACCGCGAGCATCATGACGCGCTGAAGCGCGCAAGTTCAAATCACAGGATTACCCGTATGAAGCCTACGCCCATCTTCGTCGCGGCAGCAGGGTTTGCCATGATCGGCGCCTGCACCGTCAAAACCGAGGACAACACTACCGACAGCGCGGACACCAATGCCGCCGTCACGACGCCTTCAGTTGAAAGTGCCGCCCCGGCCGGCGACGATGCCGTCGGCTCGGACACGCTTGGGAACCAGCTCGATCAGCTGAACCAGAGTGACGCCGCCGCGGCGAACGAGACCGACAGCGCTACGACGAACTCTTCAGATTAAAGCTGATCAGCCGCCTGGCCCGAGGTCGAGCACGACCACCGGACCGAAATCAACCGTCTGTTTGCCTGTAGCGAGATGGATGGAGACCTTGAGCTCGCCCGGCGCGTAGTTGCGGTCCGCCTTCCCGCGGATCTCGACCATCTTCCACTCCGAACCAAGCTCGAAGCCGTTCATCGCGAGAGAAGTCCTGCGAACGGGAATGCGGCGGTCGTCGCTCCATTCTCCGTCTTTTCGAGCCGGGCCTGGAACGCGAGGATGACTTGGTCGCCGGTCTTGATCGCCTTCTTGACCGGGCTTTCTATCCCTGCATCCCAGACGTTCGAGCCCTTGCCCTTGATCTGTATTCGAAGCGCCTTCCCCGCCCTGGGCTGCAGGATCGTCATGAAGGACAGCCTTGGCGCCATTGACCTGCGGCCCGCTCGGGTCGTTCACGATTTTGCTCGCGAGGTCAGTTTGGGCCAGCGCCGGAAGGGGCGCGGCGGCGGTTGCGATGAATAGGAAAACGGCTGACGCCCCGACAATTCGCACCCGACTCTGTCCCCCCCTGTGAGTCATCGAACGTGCACAGCAAATCACGGGTTGCCAGCCGTATCAATCGCTCCCGGGGCAGCATCAGCCGTAGGAACCTCGGCGACATGCCGAGCTATGTCCGCCAATTCACAAAGCAGGGAAAATCATCTGAAGCTCAAGATCGCACTTGCGACCATGGTCGGTTGCCTGGGTCTCGCGGCCTGAACGCGACGAACACGCTATAATCCGGCGGCGAACACGCGCCGAAAAAGGCGCCCGCCGTAAAGCGGGCGCCTTTATTTTGTGCCTAGCGAACCTGCACCCGGACAAGCGGCTGGGTCGAATGACGTGCGATCGGACTATATTTTAGCCGAACGGCAGTCACATCTCGGCGATTACCGGCGAGATCCAGATTGCGGCTGCATGTGCCGGGGCGCATCATCCTCCGTACGTTGATGTCCTGATGCCCGCCGTTGCGGAATCGCACATCGACGTCCCGAACCTCGATCGGTCCATTGAACACGCAAAGGCGCATCTGGTGGTAACGGGCAGTGCCTGGAACGCGGATGGTGTCCGTGTCGTGGCCACCTACCCGCGTATAGGCGATTGTCCTCCAACTATTACGCTGCCAGTTCTGCGCAGCGGCCGGAACGGTGGCCGAAAGCGTGGCGGCAGTAGCTGCGATACTCAGGATAATCGTGCGTTTCACTCAATGACTCCTTCTTTCCGACCCACAGAAAGCTGGAAGGAGCCTATGGTTGCGCCGCAAAACGGCGGTTTCATCTGAGGTCAATGTAAGTGAGCCCGGTCGAACCGTTCTAGCGGTCAAATGCCGCAAGGATCGGGCACGGGCCGCCGCGCTTCTTGGCACAGTCGGTTGCCAGCCCGGCGAGCGCCTTTCGCGCCTCCTGCAACTCCGAAATCTTATCATCGAGCGCGGCGACGCGGGCCTGCGCCAATTGACGGACGCGGGCTCGATCGTCGGAGACACTCAATTCGAGGAGCTCGCCAATCTCGTTTAGTGTGAATCCTGCCGCCTGCGCCGAGCGAATGAACTTCAACCGGCGCAGGTCCTCAGGACCGTAGCGCCGCACTTCACCACGGGGACGCACCGGTTCCGCAAGCAACCCGCGTCGCTGGTAGTAGCGCACCGTTTCGACTCCAACTCCGGCCTCTTTTGCGAGCGCTCCGATCGTGTCGGACTTTCTGGCTTGATTCCGTACCATGGTACGGACGCTAATAGGTCTTTCGTCCGCTGTTGGACAGAAGGAGAATTGTGATGACGACGCAGACAGAACAGCAGGTTCAGGCCGCAAAGCTCGACGCGCACCGCGGCTGCACCTGCAAGCCGTGCACGTGCAAGAATTGCGCTTGCTGAACTGGCAAGGGCCGCGCCTTCAATCGAGGTGCGGCCCTATCTCGCGCAAGCCGTGGAATCTCCGTTCGTTCCGATCCTCGTGAAGGAGGACGGCGACGTGCTGATCAGAATGCCCTGCGTCTGACAGCTACGGAGCTGGAAGCGCACCTTCCGCGCCTTGAAGTCCAGGGAGATCCTGCGGAACGTCTCGAGGATATCGGTCCCGAGCAGTAGCGCCGGCTGATCGGCCAGCCCGAACAGCTTGAACGGAGGCACGTCCGCAAAAGCCATCGGAACGTCCCGAAGGACCACCGGACCAAGCTGAAGCTCGGCGATCTTGGCGAACTGCAGATCGACCGTCTTGCCTGTCACGCCTGTCACCGGGATGGTGACGAACTTATCGCGATTGCCGCGGATCAGCTTGTCGCGCAGAGCGCTATTCCCAATCGTGATCTCGGATCCCGTATCGATTACAGCGTCCAGCGGCAGACCCCCAGCCCGCACATGCGTCAGGATAAGCTGTCCGCGCTGGAGTCGGCCCACGACGACGATTTCGTCCGGCATCCGCTTCGCGGGGATGCTTGCATCCTCGACTTTGATCATGCGCTTTTCGAAGTCCATCATCAGCCGCTGCTTATGAAGCGCGTCGATGCCGATCATTCCGTCGCCGCCGAGGTCATACTCCCGCAATGCTGGAAGCTGCAGATTGCTGATGGCCGTGGAGCCCAGCTTCAATTCCGCGACATGAACGCGGTCGACGATGTTACGCGCCGTCATTCCGTTAAGCGTGGCGGGCGTTCCCAGCGGCAGCTGCAAGTTGCGCGCGATCCGCAGGCCAACGACGGACGTGTCGGCTCCGCTGTCGACGATGAAGCGATAGGGACCGGTGCCATTCACCCGCACTTCCACGCTTAATCGTGACTCAATCTTGCGCGCCTTCACATCCTCGCCGGCGACGGCGAGGTTGGGATCGAAATAGGCTGGCGGAAGATTGAGGATCTCCGCCGGCGTCGGCGGGGGAGCCGGCATCGGCTTGCGGATGCGCGGAGTTTCCGTTTCAGCGCCGGCGGGAACGGGCATGCCCGGCAACAAGAGTCCGCACAGGACGATCAGAGCGCAGCGACGCCTAAGCAATCGGTCCTCCACTCAAGCGAATAGCTTATACGCCTGATGGTGGCCGAGCGCGACACCGGCGCAACATCTATTCGACGAGCGAAGGAAGGCTGTCAGTGCTTCTTGAAGTATTGCACTTCGCGCTCGTGCTTTTCCGCCGCGGCGCGGCTGGAGAACGTGCCGAGGTTGCTGCGCTTCCCGTTAGCGCCCTTCTTCCGAGAATAGAGGCGATATTCGCCCGATTTCAGCTTCCTGATCATAGTGCGCGCAAAACGCTTCCGGCCGCCTGCGGTTCACTCCGCCAGTAGGTGGTCCGGCTAACGCGCGGCGCCAAGCTGCCAGTCATCCATGGCGGCCGCAATCTCGGGCGGCAGTCCGCGAGCTCTCCTCACCCGTTGCTCGAGCAGGTCGAGCGTCTCTGCCGGAAGGGGCGTGTCGAACTCGACACCGCAATATCCGAGGCGCGACCAGGCGACGACGCCATAGACGCTTTTGCTCTCGACCGTGATCACCAGATCCTCGTCCCTGGCGGGAAGATTGTCGCCTTTCAGCCGAAGCCCAGTGCTGGAAACGTCGACCAGCGACGCATGGTGCGACCGCGTCCGCGTTGCGAAGGCGGCGATAAGCGGAAGTGACTCACGCGATGCGCCGCGCCGGCCGCCGCCATTGGATTTGCCGAAACTTTTCATTCTTGGCCCTTAAAAACATCCAGGGCCCCCACGCAGGAATCTGTTTGGGCTCCGCATCTTAAGCTGCAGTTGCGACTTAGGCTTAATGAAAAGCAGGCTATCCCAGATTAGCGTTTGGAACCGACATTGTACGTCACCGCGTCCCGGATCAGCGCCCTGAAGGCATCGACATCGATCTCATCCCCTTCGCGCATGTCGATGGCGCGGCGCGTGCCGCCGTCCAGGCTTGCATTCAAGAGGTTCGACGGATCGTGAAGGGATGCGCCTTGGGCGAAGGTCAGCTTAATCTTGTCCTTGTAGGTCTCGCCCGTGCAGATGATCCCGGAATGCGACCAGGTCGGAACGCCGGATGGGTTGGACGGCTTGCGCCATTTCACCTCTTCGACGACGTCCGGATCGGCTTCGCGGATGAGGCCCCGCATTCGCTCGAGCGCCGCGCCGCGCCAGTCTCCCATCGAACGGATCTTGGCGTCAATCAGGTTGGAGGCATCCTCGTCCGGCATTAAACTTTCCGCTCCTGTCAGGTGTCTCGATAGCAACAGCGCCGAAACTTTCACAAGCGCGAACACTCGCCTGGCGCCCACCCTTGCTCCCCTCTGCGAGTTACGGAAAAGTCATGTTGTTCAGTAGGTTGTGGATAAGTCGATTCATCGCCGAAGCGCCTCGTACTGCCGATAATTGCGCATCCGGAATGCCGGGAACTCTGTTGTCCCTCCATGATGTGGAAAACCCAACGATACGCATACGCGAGCGCCCTCCCCGCGATTGCCGCGGCCCTGGCGCTATCTTCAACCCCAGCCTGGTCGCAGGAGGTGCAGCCGACGGCTGAGCCTGATCCGGTTACCATCGATGCGCCCCCGCCCGTAGTGGACACTGCCCCAGCGCCGACGACCGACACGAGTACAACCGTGACGGATACGACGCCCTCAGTCGAATCAGCCACGCCGACCCCGGCGCCCAAGCCGAAGGCCAAGCCGGCTCCGGCAAAGGCGGCAAAGACGGTGAGTACCAAGGCATCGACCACGCGCGTCGCTGAGGCGGCGCCTGCGGCTGCTGCCCCGGCCGCAGCGGCTCCTGCAGCTCCGGCAGCCAATCCGCAGCCGATCGTGGACACGACTCCGGTCGAAACCGCTCAGGCGGCGCCTGTTCCCGAGGCGAAGCCAATGGCCGTCGACGAGGATGCGCTGATGCTTGGTGGGGGAGCACTGGCGCTCCTGGCTCTCGGCGGCGGAGCCTATGCGATGACGCTTCGCCGCAGGCGTGAGGATGACGTGTTCGTCGAGGAGACGACCGTCGACGAGCCTGTTGCTGCAGCGCCTGAGGCGGTCGTCGAGACTGCTGCGGTCTATGAGGAACAGCCCGCGATCGTCGCTCCTTCGCCGTCCGCCTTTGCCTGGGGCAATGCCCAGCCGGCGGAGAGCAAGGTCGAATATCACGACGACGCCAGGACCGACGGCGAAAGCTGGGTCGAGCGCGCCTATCGCGGCCCGACGGCGGACAATCCGTCGCTGTCACTGCGCAAGCGCTTGAAGCGCGCCGCCTTCTTCGACGCCCGTGAAGAGCGCGTCGCAGCGGGGAAGGCGGAGCCGGTCGATACCGACGCCGGCCTGCCGGAGAGCGTGGCCAACGACACCATGCGGGAACGGGAGCTTGAACTGGCCTAGCCGGCCTCAACAGCGAAAGGCGAAGCCGCCGCTCGGGAAACCGGGCGGCGGTTTGGTATTTCAGGGCTTCCTCATAATTCGCTCATGTCTCTCATGCCGCAGAGTGACATGATCCGGCGGCATTAGCTGGAGGCAGGCAAATGACGGGATCGAGCGAAACGACAGGCGAGCGAGTCCAGAGCGGCCGCGGCGCGTATCGCGTCGGCGTGAGCGTTGCGGGGCTGGCGTCCTTCCTGACTGTCTGGGCGACGATCGTCCGCGACGATGGCAACGGCATCGGCTTCTTCATGGTGATCATGGCGGTTGGCGTGGGCTGGTTCGCCGCCGGGTTCCGGGCCGCGGGAATGGCGCGGACCATGGTGGGCGTAACGGTCATGGAAGCCGCGGTCGGCGCCCTCATCGCCACGGCGCCAGTGACCGCAAACGTACCGGGAGAGTCCCTGAAAGCGCTGCTGTTCAGCGGTTTCTTCGCCTTGCTCTGGCTGCTGTCGGGGGCCTTTTTCCGGGCGGCGGCGAAAGGCGCCCCGGACGCCTCAGGACGGACCTGACCGTGTCTTCCGTTTGCCCGCGGGGCCGGTGGGTTTGGGAACGACACGCTCCCAGCCTTCGGTCTGGAGGACCAGGGTCTCGAATGCCACTTCGGGAGCGGCCGCGTCCATTTCGGGCAAGGTGGTGTATTCAGAGGGCCAGCAGCCGACGACGCGGTAGGTGAAGGCGACGTGCCCCGCTTCGTCGATCAGCTCGATCACGATGTCCTTGCGGAATTTCTTGAGCGAAGCGCCCTGACCCGCCGCCTCGGCGTATACCGCGTTCGCCCATTCCTGGAACTCGGTGTCGTGAGTCACGCCGCGTTCGAGCGTGATTGCGTCGTACTTCGTGCGCCCCGGCGATTTCCGGCTGCCCGACGGGTCGCCGCCCTCGCGATGTTCGATGACCTCGGTTGAGCGTTTCAGCGGGCCGACCTTGGACACGCCGGCGACATAGCGCCCGTCCCATTTCACCCGGAACCGGTAGTTTTTGTAGGGATCGAAGCGCTGCGCGTTGACGGTGAACTGGGTCATGACTTGCCGCCTCTCGACTGCGGTCCGCAGCAGGCGTCAGGCCTTTAACCGAGTCAATCGGGGAATACGCCGCAATCCTAGACGTCGTCCGGCCGGACCGGCGTCGCGGCTAATTTTCCGACGACCGTTGACCACTCTCGCACGTGCCATTGGGTCACGAGACCGCTCGTCACGTAAGGATCGGCGCGAGCGAAGTCCTCCGCGACCTTGGCGCTTTCGCCGGCGAACATAAGAACGGCGCGGTCGACCGGATCGGCCAGCGCACCGGCAACGAGGATGTCGCCGCGTTCGACCGCGGCCCAGGCATGCTTCAGATGCGCGCCGCGGAACTGCGGGCGGCGTTCGAGCACGTCGGGGGCGTAGTCGTAGAAGAGCAGGAAATGTTTGGTCATGATCGCGGGTTAGACCTCGGGCGGCGTCAGGTCACGAGGTTGCTTCCGGCGAACCGTGGGGGTCTTACCGGGACTCTTCCCAATGTTTTCGCGTTGCTTTCGCGCCTAATGCGCCGTCGGCCAACTGGAGAAAGATCCATGGCGAACAAAGCAAAAAGCATTGGGTATGGGCTCGCGTTCGTTTCACTCATCGCGGTGACGGCTCAGGCCGAGGCGCAACATCGGACGAGGCAAGGGACCGCGCAAACCCATACGACAAAGGCGAAGACCACCAAGGCGAAGCGCACACGAACGTCAATCGGAACACGAACGCCAATCGGAACGTGAACCGGAACGTCAACGTGAACCGCGACGTCGACGTCCATGTCTGGGGCCGCGCGCCGATCCGGGCGAGCGCCTATGCCTGGCCGCGAGGCTATGCCTATGTGCGCAGGCCGGTCGGATACATCATGCCCCGGCCGTTCCTGACGTCGGCCTATTATTACTCCGGCTGGCGCGCGCTTGGGTTGGCGGCGCCGATGGCCGGTTACCAGTGGGTGCGCTACGGGTCGGACCTGCTTCTCGTCCAGGTGAGCACAGGACGGGTCACCGACGTCCGCTACGGAGTCTTTGGATAAGCGCGTCGGCTGGCGCGGAGCGCGGGCCGGCCGTTGTAGGACAGCGAAAAGAATCGTCGGCTTAGGCGGCCTCGGCGGTCGTCCGTTCGGTGAAGATCAGAACGGCCTGCGGGTGAAGCCCGTGAAGGGCGCAGACGAGCTGCCGTCCAAAAACGTCGAGGCAATGGAGCGACCGGCCTTCGCCGCAGCAAAGGTCGAGGCCGAACCCGCGCCAGACAGCATTCGCGTCACGCGCGTACTTGCCGAGCATTTCGAAGTTCGCCTCCCACCCGGCGCGATCATATTTCGCCCGAACCGCCTCCGGCAGCACCGCGTAGAGGGTGTCGTTCGCGGTGATCCCGAACAGCGCACGCGACGCGTCGTCGATCAGATGCGGAAGCTCCTCCGCCTCCTCGTCGGGCAGCAGGCCGAGCGATTGCAGGCGAAGCTGCTCCTCGAGCGCGGCGACGGCGGGGAGCTGGCGGAAGGCGATCAGGGTCATGCGTCAAGAATCGACGAGATTCGCGCAGGTTCCAAGGTCAAAAGTTCAACGAATCCACAGTTTTGTGCGAGCCGCGCCGGTTAGGTCAGGGGAGCGCCTGCAACGGCCCGCCGCTCGACGTGCCCCGATCACCCCTTAAGTTAACGGTGCCTAAACAGCGTCCGAAATCGTTCATCTGGCAGCAAGGTTGGCCCGAACAGTCCGCCCGCCCAGGGGCGTTCGAGCGGGCTGCATGACGCAATCATTCCAGCGACCTCAATGAAGTTCTGACCGCCCGACACGCGCCATGACCAAGGCGACCGGACGAACAGGCGCGAACGCGTCCATCCGGTCAATTTGAAGGAGCAAGATTAGTGAAAATTCTGGGACGATCGACAATTCCCTTTCTGTTGGCTGCGGCCGCGGCGCCGGCCTGGAGCGGCCTTTCTGCACAGGTGCAGGACCCGAATGCGATTACCGTCACTGGCCAGATGCCGACCGACCTCAAGGGATTGCCCAAGGGACCGGACGTCCAGGGCATCATTTCCGCACGCAGGGGCGGGCAGATGCAGGTCACTACCGCCGACGGCAACAGCACGCCGATCCTCGTCTCCCAAGCCACCGACATCCGGTCCAGCGGGGGCTTTCTCAGCCTCGATCAGAAGAAGCTTGGCGCGGACTCGCTGCTCAACGGGCTGCCGGTCACCATCAAGACGGTGCAATGGAGCGGCGGCCTTGTGGCGACCCAGGTGAGGCTCAAAAACAAGAATCTCGCCACCGCTTCGATGATCCGCAGCGGCACCGCGCAGCGCTTCGGCGAGCACGATACGGCCATTGCCCATAATGCGGCGGCGACCGAGGCCCTGCGCGGGCGCGTGGGCGATATCGACAAGTATAACGTCAAGGGAACGACCAACATCTACTTCGACACGGGCAAGTGGGCGCTGTCGCGGGAGGAGGAGTCCCAGCTGTGCGCGGCCGCTGATCAGGCCAAGGCGATGGACAATGCGCTGCTGCTCGTGGTCGGCTACACCGATGCGGTCGGCGGCGAGGACTATAACCAGGTCCTCAGCGAAAAGCGCGCCGGCAAGGTTGTCAATTATCTGCAGCAGCATTGCGGCTGGGCGCCCTATCGGATGCTGACGCCCACCGGGATGGCCGAGGCCGATCCGGCGGCGGACAACACCACCGCTGAAGGCAAGGCGCAGAACCGCCGCGTCGCGGTCAATATCCTCGTCAGCAAGGCCGTCGAGGGTATGGAGCAGCAGGGCGGCTGAACCACGCGGGGTGGGCTTCGGCCCACCCCCACCGCATTTTCTATTGGTAAAAGGTGCGGCGCCCCGCAGCGAATCTTCACACGTCTTCACGGTCACGACGGACAGTCGCGGGCTCGAAAGGTCCCAAAGGTCGCACTGACTACGCGTGCGTGAGCGTGCGGAGGCGCGCACGCGAGGCGCGACGTTTAGACCGGAAGTCGTTTGGCGAGGTGGGAGAGCGCGCTGCATCCACGAGCGTCGAGCACAACCCCGCGGCTGTAGGACAGCATTTTCGACCGACCGGTACTAGGAGTCTGGTCTTTGCGATCAGTCTGGCGCGGCGGCCGGCTCGTCCGACAGAGCGATCCACGGTTCGTAGAGCTTCGGCTGGTCGCCGGTCAGGTTCCTGCGGATTTGGTCGTTGGGGGTGCCGAGCAGCTCGCCGGTGATGGTGGCGGTTTCCATCAGCGGGGCCATCAGGTGGCCGATGTTGGCGAAATGCTCGAGCGCGGCGTCGGAGTCGCGATAGTGCTCGAACACGATGGCTTCGCTCTCATCCGCGTTGAAGAAGATTTCGTACTGGAGCGTGCCGGTGTCGTTGGTCCGCACGATCTCCATCGCCTGTTCGGTCAGGCGCTTCCATTCCTCCAGCTTGCCGGGGAGGAATTTGACGCGGGCGATGCCTTTGATTTCTCTCATTGATGTGGTCGCTCCGCCAATTGCTGAATCAAAATTGAGCTGCTGCCCAGCCCGCCCCTCGCAAGCAGACCCTTCGTGTAGGCAGATCGGAATATCCGGTAGGCCGCCGTTCCACGATGACTGCCGACAAATTTCTCGATTTCCGATTTCATCTTCGTAGCGCGTTAGCGCTTCGACAGGATCGAAGATGCTGCCTCCGGAGGCCTCAGTTTTTAGCGAAAGCATGTATCCGCCGACGCCGCCTTCCGCTCCTGCATCCGCGCGAAATCTCGGACCTCCTGCGTGATCTTCATCGCGCAGAATTTCGGGCCGCACATCGAGCGGAAGTGAGCAGTCCTCACGCTTCGGCCTCACGACGTGGGTGCCGCCCGCAGAAACGCGAACATGTGAGGGACGTAGTCGGGCTTGCCGATCTCCACGCCTTCCTTCCTCAGGATCGCGTAGGCGGCCATCATGTGGAAGTAGAATTGACCGAGTGCCCAATCGCGCGCGAATTGCGCTCGCGTCAGGTCGAACGTCATTCCCATCGGAAGGTCGAGAACCATCGGCTGGTCTTCTGGCGCCAGGTCGAGCGCATTGGCATCGAGCGCGTCGAGGTGGGCGAGCGCCTGGTCGAGGCGCGCTCTGGCTTCAGCCAGAGTGCCGGGGCGTTCGCCGGCGTTGCGGCCCTCATTGAGCATGTCCTCAACCTCGGGAGGATGCCCCTCGCCACGGAGGCGGCGGGGCCCGTCGTACGCCTGCACCACGGCGAAGCGGATCTGGGTGGCAAGCGGAAACATGTCCGGGGCGAGACGCGCCGAGAGCAGGGCTTCGGCTTTCTCCGCGCCTAGCTGCGCTTCCGCCTTTTTCAGCAGCCCTTGAAGCGTCTGGAGCATGTTGCGGTAGGTGGGGACGAGCAGGTCGGTCAGGTTCATTTGGGGGCCTGCTCGCCGGCGGGCTTCCTGGCCTTATGCTCCGCGATCAGGCGGTCGAGCTCAACGATGCGTTGACGCTCGGGCGTTTCCCTGGCCAGGCCTTTGAGCCGGCACGTGGCCCACAGGGCCTTGCGCTCCGTCTCCAGCCGCTTGAGGTAGAGATCGGCCATCAATCGTGCTCGCGGCTGCCCGCCCCGACGTAAAGCTCGCTGCCGCCCTGGCGATAGCGCTTGGACATCTCGGCCATTCCGGCTTCGGCTTCTTCGCGCGAAATCCCTCCGCTCGCTTGCGCTTCGCGAGGTTCGAGACCCAGACCATCCGGGGGATGGTCTGAGATTGCTGCCTGCTTGGCAGCAAAATCTCTCACCTCCTGCGTGATCTTCATCGAGCAGAATTTGGGGCCGCACATCGAGCAGAAGTGCGCGGTCTTGGCGCCTTCGGCGGGGAGCGTCTGGTCGTGGTACTGCTCCGCCGTTTCCGGATCGAGCGACAGGTTGAACTGGTCGCGCCAGCGGAACTCGAACCGCGCCTTTGACAGTGCGTCGTCGTGCGCCTTCGCCGCCGGGTGGCCCTTCGCCAGGTCCGCCGCGTGGGCGGCAAGCTTGTAGGTGACGACGCCGACCTTCACGTCGTCTCGGTCGGGGAGGCCGAGATGCTCCTTGGGCGTGACGTAGCAAAGCATCGCCGTCCCGAACCAGCCGATCATCGCCGCGCCGATCGCGCTGGTGATGTGGTCGTAGCCGGGGGCGACGTCGGTGGTCAGCGGGCCCAAGGTGTAAAAGGGCGCCTCGCCGCAGCTTTCCAGCTGCTTGTCCATGTTCTCCTTGATCTTGTGCATCGGCACGTGGCCGGGGCCCTCGATCATCACCTGGCAGTCGTGCGCCCAGGCGCGCTTCGTGAGCTCGCCGAGCGTGTAGAGCTCCGCGAACTGCGCCTCGTCATTGGCGTCGGCGATGCTTCCGGGGCGGAGGCCGTCGCCCAGCGAGAAGGCGATGTCGTAGGCCTTCATGATCTCGCAGATCTCGTCGAAGCG
>JBKPKE010000065.1:0-7397 GCA_046730955.1 Pseudomonadota bacterium | reverse complement strand
ACCCGATGGCATGTCGCAAACAAGCCCGCCTCTCGCTCCGCGGAGGGGTTCGAGGACGGCCCGGAATTCGGCCTTCCGGGCTTCCGGCCAGCCGGTCATGGCGAAATCATATTCTCGCGCACGCTCGGCAAAGATCTCGGCGTAGGTGTCGAACATCTCGCTAGGGCCTGCTCTCGGCGTCGACCCCTGCGCTTACTTCCGTCGGTGTCGAAGGGGACGAGACTTTGCCTAGCTCAGTGAGGCCGAGCAGCTTGCGGAATGCGTGCTGCGCCGGATCGAAGCAGCGCTCCAGGTACCGGAACTGCGGATCTGTAGAGAAAGGAAAGAAGCCCATGGCGGCATTGGCCTCGAAGAGGACGACCTTTCCATCGGGGGTGATTCCAAAGTCCACGCCAAAGAAGTCCAGCGGCATTCTCTTGCGGACTTCTTTCAGGATCTGCACGACATCGGCGCTGAACGGCTCCGAATGGCGCTCAAACAGCGTGCGCTCCTCTGCCACGAGCTCCGGCCGGCTCGCCATGAAACGGGTCCGGTCCCGCGCATGGACATTCCAGTCATCCGAAACGATCCGGTGCCTTAGAACCCGATCTTCGCCGAAGAAGAAGACCCGGTATTTGCGATAGAGCCCGTCGGCGCTCTGGAAGTCGACGAACTCCATCGCAAGATGGTCGACACCGCCTTTCAGGGTCGCGACCGTGTCCTCAATCGAGTGGAATCGACCGACGATCTTGCCGTCGTGCGTTCCGGCTTGCCTCAGGATAATCGAGGAATTGAAGCCCGCTTTGCTCAACATCTGATGCGACGTCTTGATCCGATGGGCAGGCAGGCGAACGGTGATCGGAACACGAAGGCCGGGAATGCCTTGGAGCCGACGCGCAATTCGGTCGCGCGTCGACAGGAGAACGGCCTCGGGGCGATTCACCACTTTTGCGGAACAATTGCGAAGCTGCTTGCTCAATAGCTCGAGCACCCCGGCATTGTCCTCCGCCTCAGTGATGAGATTGACCACGCATCGGTAGGACGAGAAGTCGATAGGCGTCGCACGGAGAAAATTCCGGGAGGCGAAGAGCCGATGATGCGGTTCGTTCACCAGCAGCTCTGAAATATTGGTCGAGCCGGAAAATTTGATCCGGTTTCCCTCGCGGACGGCGCTTTGAGCATTGTCTGCGCCGGCCAGCAGGAGCAGGCCAACTTGATTATCCTTGTTCAGTTCAGCCGCCTCGATTGGGGTACCGCTACTGACCTTTACACATAAGGCTGATGAAATAGGAATGGACCTGTTTCGTCGCGACCGCGGGAAGGGGGATTGAATGAAGGCGACCGGCGGAACTCCCGGATCTGCGAATGCCGTGATCCTGCTGCTCGGCGCGGCGATCTTCCTCAATTACGTCGACCGGGGCGCGATCGGGATCGCCGCGCCTTTGATGAAGTCCGATCTCAGCCTCAGTGAGGAGGCCTATGGAATCGTCTTCTCGGCATTTTTCTGGATCTACGCGCCGGTGCAGATGTTCGCCGGTTGGCTGTGCGACCGCTTCTCCGTCTACAAACTGATGGCTGCCGGCATCCTGCTCTGGGCAGGAAGCACCTTCCTGACGGCCTTTGCCGGCGGGTTCGCATCGCTTCTCGTGCTTCGGATCATGCTTGGTGTTGGCGAAAGCATTTCCTTCCCAGGAACTTCGAAGATCATTGCCCGCCATATCCCCGCTGAGCGCCGGGGTGTGGCCAACGCCGCCGTAGCCGCGGGGATTGCCTTGGGCCCGGCTGTTGGAACGCTGCTGGGCGGATTGATCCTCAAGGCCTGGGGTTGGCATGAGATCTTCCTCGTCTTCGGGCTTGTCACACTGATCTGGCTGCTGCCCTGGCAACAGACTGTGCAGGCGCTTCCGAAGACCGGTTACCGCGACGAGGGGCAACGCGTACCGCTTGGCATGCTGCTCACGAAGTGGCCATTGTGGTCGATGTCGATCGTCCACGCTTTGGGCAATTACTGCTTCTATTTCCTGCTCGCCTGGCTGCCCTTGTTCCTCACCAAGTCGCGGGGCTTCAGCATCGGCGAAATGACCATGCTCGCGACGTTGGGCTACGCCGTCCAGGGAGCATGCGCGCTCGGCTACGGCTATTTCTCCGACTGGTGGACTGGCTCGGGGCGCTCGGAGGCGATTTGCCGTCGCTGGATGATGGTCGCCAGCCAATTCCTTGCGGCCGGGGCGATCCTCGGCCTGGCCTTCGCCCACGATGCCGTGACGATTGGAATCCTGCTTTGCCTGGCCGGCGCCGCTTCAGCGTCTCTGTCGCTCAATCTCTACGCGGTCGCCCAGATGTTTGCAGGGTCGCGGGCGTCCGGAACCTGGGTCGGCGTTCAGAACGCGATCGGCAATCTTTCCGGGATCATCGGCCCGATCGTCACAGGCATCGTCGTCCAGCGTGCCGGATACAATAGCGCGTTCGTCTTAACCGCAGCGATCGCCGCGGTCGGCGCGATCTGGTGGGCGGTCGGCGTCCCCAAAATCGAACAGGTCGACCTGGACGAGGAACAACTCGGCCACACTTGAGTCTTTGAAGTCACGGATTCTGCAATTTTTTTGGGTCGCGTTAACTTTTCCGCTTGGCATGCGACTCGGGATGATTCAGAAGATTCCTGGTGGTGGTTCAACGCGCTAGGAGCGCTTGAGGGGGAATATTCCGATGAGCATCGATTTCATCCGGCCTGAAGTCGACGAGCTTCGTCCGAGAATCAGTGTCATCGGCGTCGGTGGTGCTGGCGGCAATGCCGTGGCGAACATGATGCGCGCTGATGTCCAGGGTGTCGACTTTGTCGTCGCCAATACGGACGCGCAGGCATTGAACGCCTCGACGGCCGACCGCCGGATCCAGCTCGGCCTCAAGATCACGCAGGGCCTCGGAGCAGGCTCGCGGCCCGAGATCGGGCGTGCCGCTGCCGAAGAGACTCTGGAAGACATTGAGCGCGCCCTGGACGGTTCGCACATGTGCTTCATTGCCGCCGGTATGGGCGGCGGCACCGGCACGGGCGCCGCGCCGGTCATCGCCAAGGCTGCCCGCGACAAGGGCATTCTGACGGTCGGCGTCGTCACCAAGCCGTTTGCCTTCGAGGGCGCCCGCCGCGGCCGATCGGCGGATTCCGGCATCGAGGAGCTGCAACAGCACGTCGATACGCTCATCGTCATTCCTAACCAGAACCTGTTCCGTCTCGCCAACTCGGAAACGACCTTCAAGGAGGCGTTCGAGATGGCGGACGAAGTCCTTCAGCAAGGCGTTCGAGGGATCACGGACCTGATGGTCATGCCCGGTCTCATCAACCTCGATTTCGCCGACGTTCGTTCGGTGATGGGCGAAATGGGCAAGGCGATGATGGGCACCGGCGAGGCTTCGGGTGACAATCGCGCCATTGAAGCGGCCGAGAAGGCGATTTCAAACCCGTTGCTCGACGGCGTTTCGATGAAGGGCGCCAAGGGCGTCATCATCTCGATTACCGGCGGCGAAGACATGCGCTTGATGGAGGTCGACGAGGCCGCCAGCCACATCAAGGAACTGGTCGATCCCGACGCCAACATCATCTGGGGCTCGGCGTTCAATAATGACCTCGATGGCCGCATCCGCGTGTCCGTCGTTGCGACGGGGATTGAGGCCGAAGCCGTTGCCCAGCCGCAGCCGGGCAAGGTGTTCGCCTTCCCGCGTACGACCACGACGACCGTCACGCCGATGGCGACTGCTCCTGCGGCGCCCGCACCGGATCCCACCATCGAGGAGACCGTCGAGACCGACGATGAGGCGTTGGAGCTTACAGATGAGGGCGACGGCGAAGAGCTTCTGCTCGACAGCGACGATGTCCTGACAACTCCGGTCGGATCCGCTCCAATCGCTCCTCCGGCGGACGAGGAAGAGACGATCGAAGCCACTGCCGAGGAAAAGCCCAAGATTCGAGAGACCGGCACGCTGTTCGAGCGCATGTCGAATATTGCCCGCGGTGCCGCCCAGGCCCAAGTGGACGACGAGCCCACGATGCCCAGCTACCGCCGCGAGCCGCTCGATATTCCGCGCTTCTTGAACCGGCAAAACAACCAATAGGCGATTGAGCTGGCGGGCGGCTCGCCGCCCGCTCGCAACAGTTCAGCGATAACCCTCTAGCCTGCAAGCTTTGCGCAAGCTCCAGTCGTGCATGGGGCATTCATGGCAAAAGGTTGGTCCGGTCGCGTGCGTCTAGCGGCTTCGATAATCGCGCTCGTCAGCGCCGTTGCGCTTGTACCGCCCGCGCATGCGCAGGTGGCGGTCGGCTATGCTGAAAGCCCGGCCGACGCGCTCGCGCGCAACATGAAAATCCTTGGTAGCGACTCCACCGACTTCAACGCTCTTATCGGTGCGGGTCGGGCGTCTCTCGCGTTGGGCGACACCCAGGCCGCCGTCGGGTTCTTCGGTCGCGCCGACGAGGTCTGGCCGTCCAGCCCCATGTCGCAAGCGGGAATGGGTGCGGCCATGGCGCAGAGCGGCGATGCAAGGGCCGCGCTGCAATGTTTCGAGCGCGCGGTCCAGCGCGGGGCAACCCAGTCGATGATCGGCTCGGATCGCGGGCTCGCCTATGACCTCCTCGGTCAGCCTGCGCAGGCCCAGGCCGACTATCGAGCTGCTCTACTTGGCCGTGACGGCGCCGAGGCTCGCAGACGCCTGGCGCTCAGCCTCGCGATCAGCGGCAACAAGACTGAGGCGCTTTCCACCCTTGCGCCCCTGATTACGCGCGGAGATGCTGCAGCCGCTCGAACTCGTGCCTTCGTCCTCGCGCTGACCGGGGACATCTCCGGCGCTCGCGCTGCAATCGATGCGGCCATGCCCGGATCATCATCGAAGATGGGTTATTTCTTCCAGAAGCTGGCCAGCCTTCGTTCCGACCAGAAGGCTGCCGCCGTCAATCTCGGCATATTCCCGGACTCCGGCGTGCGGGTCGCTTCGGCAACTGGGAACTCCGCAAGCGTGTCAGCCCCGGAAGACCGGATGAAGGCGATCGAAGATTGGCTTTCTGCCCCTTCGGGCAGCACCGCGACGGTGGCTCAAACGGAGTCGGCGACGCAAGAGGCTGCGTCGGCATCTCTTCCAACCCGGATCATTGCGCCGAATCCGGCGGCTCGTGGAAGCAGCTCTGTCGGGATCTACGCCACGCAGAAACTGTGGCTTCAGGTTGCAAGCGGGGCGAGCGCAGCAGCGCTACCAGGAGAATTCGACCGCTTGAAGCGGAAGAGCCGAGACCTTTTCGAGGGAATCAGCGGTTATATCTTCGACGACGGAAGTCGGGCGCGTCTGCTGATCGGACCGTTCAAAAACTCGGACGACGCCAGCGTTTTTGCCGACGATCTTGCATCCGTCCACATTGATGCCTTTACGTGGACCAGCCAGCCCGGCCAGACGATCAGGAAATTGCCCAGCGAATGACAGCTTCACTTGCCGCGGACCCGAACAGATCCCGCGGCAGGGCCCATCCGGAAGCCGACAAGGCGCCGCGCGGTCCGCGCGATATCTTCCAGCGGGACCGCGACAGGATCGTCCATTCCGTCGCCTTTCGGCGGCTTCGCCACAAAACGCAGGTCTTCGTCGCCCCCGACGGCGACCATTATCGCGTTCGCCTGACCCACAGCATCGAAGTCGCGCAGATCGGCCGCACAATCGCTCGTGCACTCGGCCTTAACGAGGACCTCACGGAGATGCTTTGCCTCGCGCACGACCTCGGTCATCCGCCGTTCGGACATGCAGGCGAAGATGCCCTTCAGGCGGCCATGGCGGACGCGGGTGGCTTCGATCACAATGCCCACAGTATCCGCCTGGTGACGAAGCTCGAGACGCCTTATCCGGATTTCGACGGCCTCAATCTTAGCTGGGAAGCGCTGGAGGGGCTCGCCAAGCACAACGGGCCGATTGGGGGCCCCAGTTGGGCGCTGGCCGAAGCTAATGAGCAGTTCGACCTTGAGCTGGACAGTTGGCCGTCGCTCGAAGCGCAGGTTGCCGCGGTTGCGGACGATATCGCCTATGACAATCATGACATAGACGACGGCCTTCGTGCCGGGCTCCTGGACCTGGACGAGCTATTGAACGTACCGATCGTCCGGCGGCATTGGGACGAGATTGAGCGGCGTCACCCGGGTCTTCCAGTTGAGAAGGCGCTCCGCGCTCTGATTCGCGACATGATCGGAACCATGGTCGGCGACGTTCTCGCGGAGACGAGGCGACGCGTGGAAACCGCCCGCACTGCGACAATCGATGATGTTCGGTCAGCGGGCCATCAGCTCGCGGGTTTCTCGCCCGGGCTCGCAACGGAGGAGAGGGAGCTGAAGGCGTTCCTCTATCAACGGCTGTACAATTGCCCGGCTCTAATACCCGTTCGGGAGGAAGCTCAGCGGGTCGTCGCCAATCTGTTCGAAGCCTATCGCACGGACGCGTCGCTCTTGCCCGCGGACTGGCGCCGCGACGGCGACGAGGTGCAGCGGCTGCGGGCGATCGGCGATTTCATTGCAGGGATGACGGACCGGTTCGCGGTCGCCCGTTATGAGGAACTGGTTGGACCGGTGGATTTGCCGGACCGCTTTTGAAACCGGTCAGCGTAACAATTCATTCACTGGCGCATATTAGTTTGGTGGGACCCGCCAGCCCCGGTGTCGCGCAAAGGCGGCGGGCCCCGCAAGAAAGAAGCCCGCTTCTCCAAGCCTATTGGCCGGGAAGAAGCGGGCTTGATACGCATGCCAGTTAGGAACCGTCTTTTGACGGCTGAGGCGCTATGCCACCTGCGGCAGAAAAGTTTTGCGGCGACGGCGCATCGAGATGCCGACCGCGCCGAAGCCCATCAACATCATCGCCCAGGTAGCAGGCTCCGGAACGCCACCGGTATTGACCGGGATTGGCTGCGAGACGAGGTCGTAGTTCCTGTTGGTCCCGACCCAGTCGATCTTGAAGTCGGGGTTATCGTAGTTGAGCCAGACGCCAGCCGTGTCCGCAGTCACGTTGAACATGAAGGTCAACGTACCGGAGAGCAGGGTGGATGGCGTCGGAGGAATGGAGGTGTTGTCGAAACAGAAGAAGTTGCCCGCCCCATCGCAGCCGCTGGCGTTCAGCCCACCGAGCACGAAGGTGTAGCCAGTGGGATCGGTCATTGTCCCGGTGACGACGGTTCCCGGCGCCGGCTGGTTGAAGGCGATAGCGTTGATGCCCGTCCTGCCACCCTCGGTATCGGAAGCCGTGTTCTCGCCGCTGATGAGCAGGGTGAAGAACGAGGTCAGGCCGTCAGCGCTGATCGAGTCCTGGGTCAGGGTGTAGGTGATGCCGTCGGCGACCAGATCGGCAGCCGAGGCCGGTGATGCCACAATCAGCGCGATTGCCGCGATTGAGGTTCTGAGAGGGAA
>JBKPKE010000064.1:0-6589 GCA_046730955.1 Pseudomonadota bacterium | reverse complement strand
ATATCTCCTAGGCTCTGTTCGACGTCCTACATTTATGAATCAGCGTGCCGTGCTCGACCAGCCAGCAACCTCCAGCCGCGATCCACCGCGAGTTTCCTCCGCCACTGTCGCCTTCAGGCTCTTCCAGAACCATAGACCCTTTCCGACCGCACTCGGGGCAGGCGCGCTCCCAACGCTTTTGTACCAAGTCCACTATCCTCTCTCCGGCGGATAAGGCGATAATCTGCGGATATCGGCGGAGGTGCGGCTCGAGCTTAGCTCAGCAGAGCGAGTGGTCGGGCGATATTCCTCGCTCGCCTGTCCGGTGCCCATTCGATCGCGAGCTGCATTGCCAAGCTTATCAGCCTCGCCTGCCTTCAGCGAGTTTGCGTGCAGCGTCCACGACCCGATAAGCCTCAGTCCTGCGCATCCCGGCTGCCATCTCGTCCCAGGCTACAGCTGCGCTCATCCAACGCTCGCGGACGTTGAGAAGTTTACTGCCGTCGGCTTCAGCTCGGCACGCGGCGGCACGTTCGTTGTAGAACTTCAATGTCGACATGAGATCGGCCTACATTAGGAGGATGATTGGCGCAAATAGCCTCGTTGGCGTCCCGCGTTCGATCAGCAGGCGACAGATTTCCGTCAGCATAGAACGCCGATGAGATCCGACTTCGCAGTCGGGAGCGCCCATTACCTGAAAGCGACCGCCAGTGCCGTACCGACGACGACCACTGTCATGATCATTGCGAGAGCAGCGCTTCGACCATTGTTGCGGGTGGCTCGTTCAGTCATCAGATTACCTCAACATTGAGCGAACTTTGGGTCGTAGAAGCCACAATCCATAGGGCAGACGGCCGCTAATTACCAACGATATCTAAGATTTTCTCATAATAATAATTGCGGCCCTGCATAAGAATATAATCCAGATCATCAAAAAATTATTAAATCGCTAGAAAAAGATTAGGACGTTGGCCCTTGCTATTTAGTAATATCACTCCTATTTAAGAGAGGCTACCAGTCGAGATCGACGGTTTTTGGCGCTAAGTCGCACCTTCCTCCCTCTTTAACGTCTCCTAGCAGGCAAGGCGCCAATTTCGGCGCGTGCCGCCAAAGGAACTCATCATGAAGCTTTTCGGAACCGTGCAGTCATTCGACACGATCAAGGGCCAAGGCGAAATCAAGCCGGAGGTTGGCAGCGATCTCATCCGCTTTGAAAAAAGCGCGATTGCGTGGGACAAGGACCGTCTCCCGACGATTGGTCAGCGGCTCTCCTATGAGGCTGGCACGAACAACAACGCCCCTTGTGCTTTGAACCTACAGACGGTCTGAGCTGATAACGCGGCGCGAGGGCAAAACTTCGTCGCGCTGAGAAGGGCGCTCGGCTTCGGTTGGGCGTCCTTCTTTCGTTGTCCACGTTGGTTCGAAAAGACCATCTCCGAACGTTTCCGTCGAGGCGACATGCACGGAAAGACCGTCGGGAGTCTATTGTTGGCGAGATTGGCCCTCATCGTCATCCTAGTGAGTATCGAGATGAGGCGGACGACCTTCGCCCAAGGTTGCCCTCATGTCCCAAATGGGTGGAAAACGGACATTGATGACGGGCAGCAACCAGCGGCCTTGAATCTTCGCCCAGCAGATTCCTCCTGACTATTCCGGATACCGCCCAGCTGCCCCAAGTAGCATTGATGCCTGGGCCATTGCCCCAGCGGAAAGAAGGAGGTTTTTCCATGGCGATTGCAGCTCCCAAGCTAAACGTCGCCCTATTGGCAGGAGCCGCCCTTCTCGGCGCATGCGCGCCGCAGGCGTCTCCCGGAACCTTTACCAGTGCGCAGGCGGGGACTGTCATGCCTGTCCAAGCCGGCACGGTCGCGGGCGTGAACGCGGTCACCATTCAATCTGGCCAGACAAGCTTCGGCACAATCACGGGCGCCGCCCTGGGCGGCATCCTTGGAAGTACGATAGGCCGCAGCACCAGGGCGAATGTCGCAGGTGCCGTAGGCGGAGCGGCACTCGGCGGGGCGACAGGCGGCGCCATCCAGGGTTCCGCAAGCACTCGCGCGGTCGAGATCACGATCGACCTCGATTCAGGCGACACGGTCGCAATAGTGCAGCCAGGAGATCCGCGCGATTTCCGCGTAGGGGACCGCGTGCGCCTGACCGGCACCGACGTGAACGCGCGGGTTACTCGATAAACCGCTTCCGCTGTTTGTTGGAAAGGCGACGGTAGGAGATTACACCTTCCGGGGAAGGGATCTTCGCTTCAGCCGCTTTGGAATCTCGTATTTCGCCAGCAGCGTTCTAACCGCCGCACCCTGAGTGCCGAAGCGTTCACCGATCATCGTCGTTGACAGACCATCGCGAACGTAAAGCCGGTACAACGTAGCTTTGTCCAAGCGACGTCTTAGGGGGAAGCCGTGAAGCCACATGTCGTACCCTTCCGCTTCGTCATCAAAGAAGCGACCCGGCTGATTTGCGGGATCGAGGCGCGGGTCGCTTCCGCAGGCGAGGACCGCTGGATAGCGAATCTCCACGCCCCTCAAATCCTTTGGTTACCGTCTGTTACAGCCGAAGATCATCGTGGTTAGTCCCGATGTTGGTTCGGGAAGCACCAAAGTTTCTGAGAAGTTCAGGGAAGACAGGTTTGCTCGGCCCGGTTGTTAGTTGCTCGCCAAGTTCGCACTGGACCAGGAAGTCCCGCATCGCTGCGTAAGCGAGCCCACTCTCACCATCGGGATCTGCACCCGAGCAGCTCACCCACACGAACCCGCGCCCAATGTCCGCTTTGGGTGGAAAGCGAACATTCGGCAGCCGTTAGGGTTGCGGGACGCCACAGCATGGAACTGCTATGCCCGACTCCTCCGAGTACGCTCTCCAAGTTGGTAGCCGTGCTCGTTGTTTTGGGTCTCATAGTCTCAAGCGGGGGAAGCATGGCAAAGCCGGTCAAGTTCGCGCACGTTGTATACCAGACGCGGCGCTTCAATGAGATGATTGCCTGGTACCGCAACGTCTTTGAAGCGGAGGTCGTGTACGAAAACCCGGCGCTCGCGTTCCTCACCTACGACGACGAGCATCATCGGTTCGCCTTTGCGAATCTCGACGTGCTGAAGCCTGGGGGCGTCTCTCGCGACGGAAGAGGCGAGATTGGCGTCAACCACGTTGCTTACACCTACGCAAACGTTGGCGACCTCATGAAGACCTATGCTCGGCTGAAGCAAGCTGGGATTACGCCTTACTGGCCCGTACATCATGGGACGACGCTCTCGGTTTATTACGCAGATCCCGACGGCAATCGAATGGAGTTCCAAGTCGATTGTGGAACGGTTGAACAAGCGACAGCACTCATGAAGACGCCCGCCTTCGCGGATAATCCGGTCGGCGTCATGTATGATCCGGACGCACTACTGGCCCGCTTTGAGGCTGGCGAGCCGCAGGAGGCATTGATGGAAATGCCGGCCGGTCCTCCCTCACCCATCCCGGCCGCGCACGGCATGAGCTGAGAGGCGGCGGTTACTCAAACGTGCGTGGAATGTCCGCAATGGGTCGAAAGCGGACATTCGACGGTCCGAGGTCGCATCGGCAGCGTGCCGTGCCTTTCACGACAGTGCGAGACCCATGCGAATGTCAGCCCGCGAACCTTATTGAGACCACCATCTCCGAGGTCTTCCCTGCACCGACGAACAGTGCTTCACTGCGTCGGTCTCTACGACGGAGTTCTCGATGAAACTTTCGACTTTCGCGCTCGCTGCCATGACGTTCGTTGCCACTTCCGCCACGGCGCAGGTTCCGACCGCGAAGATGGGAGAACTCCGCCCCGATCAAAAACAGTTCTTCAACCTCTACAGGGAGTTGGTCGAAACCGACACTTCGTATCCCAATGGAAGTTGCACCAAGGCGGCTGCGCAAATCGCGAGCCGGTTGCAAGCGGCCGGATTTGCCGGGGATCAGATTACACTCTTCTCGGTTCCTGAGCATCCGCAGGAGGGTGGTATTGTCGCAGTCTATCCGGGCACCTCGAAGACCTTAAAGCCGATGCTGCTGCTAGCGCACATCGATGTGGTCGCGGCGAAGCGCGCTGATTGGGAGCGTGAGCCGTTCAAGATGATTGAGGAGAACGGCTACTATTACGCGCGCGGCATTGCCGACGATAAAATGATGGCCGCAACCTGGGCCGATACCCTGATCCGTTTCAAACAATCGGGCTACAAACCTAAGCGCACGGTGAAGATGGCGCTTACCTGCGGCGAGGAAACCGATACCGCTTTCAATGGGGCGCAATACCTCGCGAACAAGAGACGAGACCTGATCGACGCGGCATTCGCGCTCAATGAAGGCGGCGGCGGTGACACTGACGGCAAGGGCCACCTTGTTTCGCAATCGATCCAAGTTGGCGAGAAGATTTACCAGGACTACACGCTAGTAGCGACAAACCCGGGCGGCCACAGTTCGACACCGGTCCACGACAACGCGATCTACGAAATGTCGGATGCCTTGTCCAAAATCCGGGAGCATGAGTTCCCGCTTGAGTTCACTGATACCACTCGGCAGTTCTTCGCCAAGGCGGGCGCGGCGCGTACGGACGAACTCGGCAGGGCTATGGTCGCATTGGCAAAGGACCCCACCGACAAAGAGGCGCAGAAGGTCGTCAATACCGACCGGTTCATGCATTCAGTGCTGCGAACGACGTGCGTTGCGACAATGATTGGCGGGGGCCACGCCCGAAACGCCCTGCCGCAGAAGGTGACGGCAAACGTTAACTGCCGGATCTTCCCGGGCCACGATCCGGTCGACATTATGGGCGAGCTTAAGCGCCTCATTGGTAATGATAAGATCCAGATCAGCCGCGCACGCGTCGACAAGCCACTCGCAAAGTCGCCACCGCTAGACCCTAAGCTAATCGGTCCCATGGAGAAGCTGAGTGAAAAGTATTTCCCCGGCGTCCCAGTCATCCCTTCGATGTCCACCGGTGCCACTGACGGGCTCTACATGTCCGCGGTTGGCATTCCGACGTATGGTGTGCCGGGGGCTTGGGGTGATCCGGACGGGAACGGAGTTCACGGCCTGAACGAAAGGCTCGAGGTACGCTCGGTCTACGTTGGCCGCGATTATCTGTACGACTTGGTCAGGGCATTGGCGGACTGAGCCTCAGGCCGGAACTGGCCGGACCCTTCGGGTGCGGCCCTTCCCTTGCGTCATAGCCCTTAGTCATCTGAATGGGTGGAAGCGGACATGAGCGCGTGCTTGCCGGTGTGAGCTTGCCGGGCATGAGTAAACCCTTAGAGGAGCAAGTCGGCGCGAACGATCGGGGGCGAGTATGCGTAAACCGCTGTTCTGCGTGGCTGCAGGCATTCTGTTGGCTGCAGCGCCTCCGGCGACCCACGAGGCTGGCGTCGATCCACTTACCGCGCGTGTGAATGCCTCGGACGCGCAGCGCTTCGCAGCCATGTGGCGAGCCACAGGAGGAAAGCCCACCGCGGCCCAAATCCAGTCCGACTACCTAGCAAAGGGCTCGCGAGCCATCGGAGTCTTCACGCCTAACCGGATCGTCAGTCCCGAAAACCTTGCGGCCAAGATCGCGGCCAACCGCGGCTTGTATGACCAGGCCGTCGAGCGTTGCCTGCCGTGGGTGGAGGGGACAAATACCCAGCTTCGATCAAGCTACCTCGGCCTCAGGGGCTTGCTACCGAACCGGCCGCTCCCAGGGATTGCGGTGGTCGTCGGAGCGAACAATAGCGGCGGTACGGCAGCCCGTGGCATTCAGGTGATCGGCCTGGAGGTAATTTGTCGGCTCGCGCCGACCCGCACCCAATTCGAAGATCAGATGCGGCAGTTCTTCACGCATGAGACGGTTCACACGCTTCAGCCGCAAGAGCCAGAACATATTCCGGACGTGATGCTGTACGGCGCGTTGCGTGAAGGCGTTGCCGACTACGTTACCGAGTTGGTGACCGGCAGAGTTCCGGGCGCTGAGCGAAATGAATGGGCTAGCGCTCGAGAAGCTTGGGTATGGCGAGAGTTCATGGCCGACGCTGCTACCGTGAGGTCGGGCACCGATCGCCAAGGCAACCTGACCCCCGCGGCCAAGTCCGCTGTAAAGCGGTGGTTCCATAACGCTGGCGCGCCGCCGACGGGCTGGCCGAGTGAGCTGGGTTACTGGGTCGGGATGCGGATAGCCGAAGCATACTTGGCGCGGGCCCGCGATCCGCATGCGGCAATCGACGTGCTGATCAATGCGAAGGATCCCGCGGCTATCGTGAAGGCAAGCGGCTACGGCCGCTACCTTTAGAGCAGAACATCCCCAAAGGACCGCGTGATTGGCAAGAGCAGACGTGTGCAAGTGTCCGCAATGGGTGGAAAGCGGACACTGGCTCTGTCATCTTCGACGCCATGGATTTCACCTATTTGATCGCGGCAGTTGTCGCCCTGATCGTCGGATTCCTCAGCTCGATCATTTTCGTCGTGGCGAAGGGCCATTCAAAACGTCGCTTGATGGCAGTTGCGCTTGTTGCAGCGCTCGCCGTCAACTTCTCCACGTTGATCAACTGGGCCTATGTGGGCGACTTCTCCACAGGGCTGTCTCTTATACACATCTGACGCTGCCGACGAAACGTGA
>JBKPKE010000063.1:0-8416 GCA_046730955.1 Pseudomonadota bacterium | reverse complement strand
GTCTATCCGTTCGTGAGGAGCTGCCGACGTACAGAGTGCGATCGATCCGCAGGACGTCACCGCCGTCCAGACAGCCGTGTTTCAGGCGAAGGATGTCGAAGTAGGCGCCGAGGGCGGCCGCCGTAGATTCCGTTTCGCCTAACCTGGACGGAGCGCCCGGCCGAGTGATGATCGCATGTTCGTCCAGCAAAACGGCAGTGTCCTCAAGGAAGACTCCGTCGGGATGCTCCGGCAGATCCGGCAGGCGCCGTACTTCCAGGCCCGCCTTTGAAAGAGCTTGCTCGTATACCGCGTGCTGTAGAACGGCGAGATCCGTATCGATCTGCTGTCGATCGACGTGAGTGAGAACGCAGCGGCTTAGAGCGGGACTGACGGGCCGCGTGAATGCAACGCCTCTCGCCAAATCAGCGCTCGGCCCTGGCTGGCATTCCACCGACCCTTTTGTAGTGGCTCTTCAGCTGCTGGCGGATGGCCCTACCCGCAAGGTAAGAGTCCAGTGCGGCTCCGCTGTATCCTTCGCGCTTCATCGCTGCATGCAGGTCACGGTAGGTCGAGTAGTCGGGCGCTAGCTGAAATGCTCGTTCAACGATTGGGATGTCATTCATGAATGTGCCGTAGCACGGCAGCCCGCCAGCGCAGATTCACTTAAGTTTATCAATCCCTACCGCGGAGCTCGCCGCTCCTTTCCGCGCCGGCACTTTTTGCGTCGGTGCTGGTTACGCTGCTCGAAACTGTCCGTCGGAGTTCAGGGTATGATGATGGTCAGGACGGAATTGCGGCGAAGTCACATTCACGGAATTGGCGTCTTTCTCGCCGAGCCGGTCCGGGCCGGTCAGCTTATCTGGCGTTTCGACAGTCGCATCGACCGAGTCTTTTCGGACTCAGAGCTCCGGGAGCTGCCCGAGGTCGCGCAGGAGTTCCTCCGAACCTATTCCACCTTGCATTCGGATTTGCGCCTCTGGGTCCTCTGCGGCGACAACGGTCGGCACTTCAACCATTCCGACACGCCTAACACCCGGTCCCTGGGGATAGCTTTCGGCGACGACGTTGCTGCGCAAGACCTGCCAGTGGGCACTGAGCTGACCAGCGACTATCGCACGATTTGCGATGCCATGCGGCTCGGCGGAATGGACTTTATCCAGCCCCAGTCAATCAACTCCTGAAGCTCTCCGTTGATGAGGGTCTCCCCAATGTCGAGACGATAACGGAGGTTGGGCACTCGGATCTTGTCGGCCCGAGAATAGGAGGCGTCTCGGGCCTGGCCGATGGTATCCCCGACCCCGGTAACGACGGCTGTCCAGCCGTACAGCCCGGCGGTGACCAGCTCGGTCCCGGCGAGACCGACTTCGCCAAGATGGAGGTGTTCGCGCTCCACCCCTTCAACCATCAGCGGCAGCCCGATCGGGGCATCGATCTCCTTGAGGGAGTTGGGGAAGGGCGGCGTGCTGAGAACGACGCCCACGGAAAACCCCGGTCGCGTCGGCAAACAGCGACCTCGGTCCAGCAGAAGCTTGAATAACTCGCCCCAGCCGAGGTCCTGAAGGGGCTCAAGCACGGCAAAGCCCGGATAGCCGAACCTGCAGGTGAACTCGAGCGGCCAAACTCCGTCGCCGTTGACGATCAGGTTGAGGTTCACCCAGCCCACGTGGCCGGCGGCGCGGAGCAGGTCGGAGAAAGGCTCCAGAGTGTGCTCGAATAGTGTGTCGGAATGCTCAAAGGTTGCGACCGTCCCCATTTCGCCCGTCAGCTCACCGAGGCCGCCAGCGAAGAAGTGCTTGTGCTCCCAGTCGAGGCAAGCTGGACGAACGAACTCGCTGCCGTTGAAAAATGCCCCAACGCCGGTTTCCACGCCTTCGACATGGTCCATCAGGATGAAGGGTCCGGCGGGGGGTTGGACCCTGAGCAACGCGGCAATGTCTCTGCCGTCCGGCAGTTCGCCAACCAGAGTTTCGCCTGCCGAGGCGTTCCGCTTCAAAACGCACCGCCTAGGGCGCGAGGCGAGGTCTTGGAGGGCCTCCCCCACATCGTCGAACTCCGAAGTCGTCGTCGTCCTTCCGCCGCGCTCCTTCAGTAAGGCTTGAGCGTAAGCGCGGTCGCTCTCCAACCGGTCGCCAAGCCCACTTCCGCCGATGACGTTGAAGCCGGCCCCGCGAAGCCGGTCCTGAAGCTCGCCAAAGCCGACTGCTTCGAAGAGGATAACGCCGTCATTCCCGGCTTCTCTGGCCCACTCCAATTCGGCTCGCCAGTCGGTTGTTCTTGGAACCAATCCCGACATCGTGCCTGCGGCGAGGGGGTTGCTCACGCTCACTCGAACCTCGTTGCCCTCATCCAACAGGCGAAGGTACATCGAGCCGAGGTCGCAGGTTTCGGTAATTCCAAGGACGCGCATCGGAACTGCGTAACGCACGGAACTGTCTGAGGTACAACGCGGTTTCCGCTGGAGATGGCAACAGCGTTCCAGTGGCCTTTCGCAGAAGCGACCGGTGTGTTGACCGACAGGGCGCAGCAGCGCCTTGCCCATTGGAACCGTAAGCGCCTTGAGCCCGGCTTCCCGGACGACGTGGATTGCAACTCTCTGGAGATGTTCCGGCTCGAAGGCGAATTGCTTGAGGCCCTCCGTTCCGGTGTTCACAAGGTTGCCGCCGGGGTGCCGACGACGGCCGAGGCCTTCGTCCAATGGTTCGAAGAGTTGAAGGCAACCGGGCCCGGCCAGAACGACCCGCTCTTTCCCTGGCTTGCCGAAGCGGCTTCTATGAACGAGCTTCGCTGGTATCTTGAACAAGAGGCTGCGGGCGAAGCGGGCTTCGATGACCTAACTGCCTTCACCCAGATCAAGCTGCCCAAGCGCATCAAGCTCGAACTTGCGCGCAATTATTGGGATGAAATGGGACGCGGAAATGCGAAAGGCATGCATGGCCCCATGCTCGACCGGCTAGTCGGAGCGCTTGGCCTACAGCCGGCCATCGAGACGACGGTGTGGCAGAGCCTTGCCCTCGCGAACGCAATGACCGCCATGGCGACGCGTCGGAACTACGCCTGGCATTCCCTCGGGGCACTAGGTGTGATCGAACTGACCGCCCCCGACAGGTCGGCGGCGGTTGCGGCGGGACTTCGGCGCCTGGGCGTTAGCGGCAAGGACAGGCTCTACTTCGATCTGCATGCAACATTAGACGTGAAGCACAGCGCGGCGTGGAACGCCGAAGCAATCGCGCCGGCCGTTGCCGAGGATCCGCGACGCGCCACCGCAATCGCCGAAGGCGCCCTCATCCGATTGACCTGCGGAGCGCGCTGTTTCGAGCGTTATCGCAGCGAACTTTGGTGAACGACGACCGGCTCGTCGAGCTTTTGCATCTCCTGCGCCTGGGCGGTTATAGGTTCACCGCCGTCACCCCCAAAACGCACGCGACGGTGCTCTCGCGGCCTCTTGCAGAACCGCCGGATCTGCGGGACATCTTTGGATGGAACCGGTCATTCGCGGAACCTGATCTCGATCCGCAGCTCCTTTCACTGCTCGACCAGGCTGGCGCCGTTTCAGCTGAGGCCGGGCGCTTCAGAAGCCGGGTTCGCGTGGCCAGCCTTGGAGGGGACCTATTCGTCCATTCCGACTTCCCCACGGATGAAGCCGACGCGGTTTTCTTCGGCCCGGACACCTACCGTTTCGCCAGCTTCATCCGACGCAATGCCGAGGATGTCAGTCGCGCTCGTGTGATCGCCGACATGGGTACAGGTTCGGGAGCAGGCGCAGTCGTAGCGGGACGCCTCGCGCCGAATGTTGCGAGCGTACTCGTCGATGTGAACCCCGAAGCTCTTCGGTTCGCGCAGATCAATACGGCGGCGGCGGACCTCAAGGCCACGCCTGTCGCCTCGGATCAAGTGCCTGACCATTTCGACCTGCTGATCGCCAACCCGCCGTATCTGATGGACCCTTCCGTCCGAACCTATCGACACGGAGGCGGGATGCTCGGTGGCGAAGTTGCGCTTGATTGGGTTAGGCAGGGACTTGAGCATCTGAGTCCCAAAGGCACGATCCTCCTCTACACGGGCGCCGCTTTCGTACACGGCCAATCCCCGCTTTTGGCGGCAGTTTCAGACGCGTGCCAGCGCTGCGGCGCAATCCTCAACATTGATGAAATCGATCCAGACGTATTTGGGGAGGAGCTCGCAGGAGAGGCGTACGACGAAGTCGAGCGGATCGCAGTCACGGGAATCCGAATTTTCAAACCGTGATCGTCCGCTTTCGTGCCCATCGCGGACATTTCCGTGACTCTTCCGCGAGAGTTGTTGTTGAAGCTTCCGACCTATCCTCCCTGAGAGAGTCCACTGAAGCTCGATCGAAAAGAACGCTCTTTGGGGAGATATCCCCCTGCGAACTTGAAACATGTCAGTATCTGCTTTCCACCCATTGCGGACCTTAGCGACGCGAGGGCAGCTCTCGAATGGCCGTGTAAATTAGCACGATCGGTGCACGTCAATCCAACCTTGCAGGCTCTTCGCGCGGAAGGCCTGATCCGGAAGAGGGATCATCGTCGAAGACTGGGATGGCCTGCGGGTCGCCGCTGACTTCGACGAGGCCTATCTCCTGTTCGGAGTTGCCAAGGGGCAGAACCAGACCCGAGAAGAACAGCTCAAGGCCTCCCAAATCTCACGCCTATGAAGAACGTCCGCGGCGTTGCCCGCTCGATCGAGCCGTCGTCGTTAAGCGCGGCCGTGACCGTTTCGTTGAAAAGGTTCTCGCCTCGGGCGATCAGCTGCATTCTGCCGTTCAGTGGCCACGATGCGAAAGCATCGAACGTTGTGGCGGCTGGCAGCGATTTCTGACTGAGATCGTCCTCGAACTGCGATCCGACGTGGCGGAATTGGAGTAACAACGCGCGTCCTTCCGAATCCCATCCGACACCGCCCGTGATAACGACTTGAGGAGTCTGTGCCGGTCTCAGGCCATCCAGAGAGGCCGAACTCCCTGCCGCAACGACATTGGCGTCCGTGAGGCTCGCGCTCAGCCGTGCTGACAATGGCCCTCGCCGAATTTCCCCGGTCGCCTCAAAACCTCGAACCACTATCGCGCGAAGGTTCTGGCGCTGGCGATAGTCGCCCGCAACGAATCCGACCCCGGGGAAAATGCCGGGCCCCCGGCCGAGCGTGACGTTCGCGATTGGGTTGGAAAGACGGTTAACGAAGGCCGTCGCGGAAAGTTCGAACGGACCGCGCCTGAGCCGAGTGCCAATCTCCGCTCCTTCGACGCTTTCAGGATCAAGCAACGGGTTGGCAGCGGTGGCGTCGGGCCCCGCACGGAACGGGCGAAAGAGCTCATTCAAAGTTGGCAGTCGCCAGCCCCGATAGGCCGACGCCCTGAGGCTCGCCCCGGATCCGACGTCGACGAGCGCCCCTACTCTGGCGGTAGGTTCCCATCCGCTGCGGCTTTCGAAAGACTCGTTTCTTGTGACATTGCCCGCAAGAAGTCGCTCCTGGAGCTTGCCGCCCGAAATCGACCAGCGATCCATTCGCAGCGCAGTGTTCACGGTCAGCGGCCCACGAGTGACGCTCGCGTCCAGAAAGATGCCGGAAGTCATATCTTCGCCGCCGGCAATTCGCCGCCGGGTCGGCTCGCGGCTCACGTATCCGTAGAGCTCGCGCGATTCGCCCGTCACGAAGCGAGAATCGACGCCCACTCGAAGATCGAAGCCGCGCCACATTGGAGGTCGAAGCTCGAAGCTCACTCCCTTTCCGTTAGACGGCACAGAATCCTGAAGTGAAACGCGAGTGGCGTTTTCTCGCTGATCGTCGACACTTGCGAAACTGCTGCACAGATTGCGCCATTGTCCGTATCCCAGAGCGACCCATTGCCATCGTCCGCGACCGACAAGCCGGAGCGACGCATCGGCTCCGCGCGTTCGGTTGCCTGTGAAGGGTACGCCTCGTGATCGGTGATCGGTGAAGATGAGGCCGCCTACTTGCGCCTCGACTTTGTCAGTGACCGGAACGATCCAGCGAGCCCGAAGGCTACCCTCGCGATAGGGTGCGGCCTCGTCGACCGGGCCGCGTGTATCGCGGGTGATCGGGACGAAGCCGTTGCTTCGTCCGGCCTGCAAATCAAGCGTCAGCAATCCTGCGCCGAACTTCTCACCCGCAAAAACATGTCCGCGCGCGGACTGCCTGCTCCCGGCTTCAAGCGTAGCATCGAGACCCGTAGCGGCATTGCTGCGCATCTCGATGAGGCCTCCAAGCACCCCTGGACCGTTGGCCACCGCGCCCCCGCCGCGAACGACCCTCACCTCGTCCAGTCCGGCCGGGTCGTACGCGGGCCAGTTGACCCAACCTCCGAAAGGATCCGCCTGCGGGACTCCGTCGAGGATCAGCAGCGCTCGGCTGGAAGCGTTTCCGCCAAGAGCGCGCAATGTCACGCCTTGGCTGGTCGGATGTCCACTGGTGGAGTCGGATCGCCTGAATAACTGCACGCCCGCAACCTGCTCCAGCGCGCTGTCGAGCTGATGCGAAGGACTGCTCTGCAGGTCCCGGACACGGAGAACTTCCACCTGAGAGCTTTCGTCCGACGTGGGGTCCGGGAGCGCCCTTCCGACAACGACTATGGCCTCAGGACTGGGCGAGTTGGGTAAAGCGTCGAGCATCAACTCGATATCGTTTCGCGTGGGAAAAAGTGCCCCGCGCTTGGAACGCGTTAACATGGAAACAGCCGTGGGAACCTCGGCTTTGCTGAATCTTTGGGCACCGGGAGAAACTGCGCTTGCGCAGGTGTTAAGCGTGCTGGGAGTCCGAATGCGGCGCTCGACGATAGGCATTGTCGCCCTACTTGCGGTGACTGTTGTCATCGCATTCTTGTTCTGGAGCTCGGGACAGAAACGCGGCCACGAGCTCGGCACAACGAAGCTCGCGAACTCTTCGGCCCAAAGGGCAATCCCGGCCCGATCGGCTTCGCCATCCGACGACGGCAACTGGACCATGCCCGGAAAGGACTATGCGTCCACCCGTTTCAGTGGGCTGAATCAATTGACTCCCGCCAACGTCGGAAAACTGGAGGTTGCCTTCACCTTTTCGACCGGGACGACCGAGGGCTTCGAAGCGCCGCCCCTCGTCGTCAACGATACGATGTACGTCGTGGCGCCCTGGCCGAACAATGTCTTCGCCCTCGACCTGACCAAGCCTGGCGCGCCAGCGAAATGGACATACGAGCCAAAGCCCGCGGCCGCCGCGAAAGGCGTTGCCTGCTGCGGCCCCGTCAATCGCGGCGCATTCTATTCGGACGGCCGGCTGTTCCTGAACCTGCTCGATGGAAACACGGTCGCAGTCGACGCGAACAGCGGGAAAGAGCTGTGGCGCACGAAGCTCGCCGACATCCAGAAGGGCGAGACCATCACCATGGCGCCTCTGGTCGCCGACGGAAAAGTTCTGGTCGGAAATTCCGGCGGCGAGATGGGCGTCCGCGGTTGGCTCAAGGCGCTTGACGCGGGAAGCGGGAAGCTCGTTTGGACGGCCTACAGCACGGGACCCGACAAGGATGCGCTGATCGGTCCGGACTACCGTGCCCCCTATCCGCAAGACCGAGGAGCGGATCTCGGCGTTAAAAGCTGGGGTCCGGAGCAATGGAAGATCGGCGGCGGAACGGTTTGGGGCTGGCTCAGCTACGACCCCGAACTCAAGCTCGTCTACTACGGCACTGGAAATCCCGGGCCGTGGAACGCCGAGCAGCGACCCGGCGACAACAAGTGGACCGCCGGCGTGTTCGCCCGCGACATTTCGACCGGCCAGGCACGATGGTTCCATCAAAGCACGCCGCACGACCTGTTCGATCACGATGACATCAATGAAACAGTCCTCGTCGACTGGCCCGGTCCAAACGGTCAGCGCATTCCGGCAATGCTTCGGCCGAGCCGCAATGGCTATTTCTACGTCCAGGATCGCCGCAATGGGCGCATCATTTCGGCCGACCCCTACAGCTTCATCAATGCCTACAACGGTGTCGACCTTAGAACCGGCCGGATCATCCCAAACACGGAGAAAGAACCCAGGGAAGGCCGGGTTGTCCGCAACATCTGCCCTGGGCCGCCCGGAGCGAAGGACTGGAATCCATCCGCCTTCAGCCCCGTCACCGGCCTCATCTACATCCCGCACCTCAACCTCTGCATGGATATGGGCGTCAAGAATGCCAACTATATTCCCGGGACTCCGTTCGTCGGCGCGGACGTGAAGATGTATCCGGGCCCCGGGGGGAATCGCGGCGTATTCACTGCTTGGGACCCGGTCGCCCGCCGCAGGGTGTTCGAGATCAAGGAGGACCTGCCCCTCTGGAGTCCCACTCTCGCGACCGGCGGCGGTTTGGTTTTCTACGGAACGATGGACGGCTGGTTCAAAGCCATCGACGCGCGGTCCGGAAAGCTGCTCTGGCAGTTCAAGACCGGCA
>JBKPKE010000062.1:0-23568 GCA_046730955.1 Pseudomonadota bacterium | reverse complement strand
GACGGATCGACGAAGCCCAGATAGGCGGCCGGGTTGGTGTGGCGCTGGTCCGCACCCTCCGGATCGATCCAAAACAATTGGCCTTTGGCGACCGCGACGAGATAGTCGCGCTCGTAGCGTTGCTCGGCGGGTAGCTTGTCGTCCGTGAAGCCCTGCGCGTCTGCAATCGCCTTCTTCAGCCGAGCGACTTCGGCATCGTTTCCGGCCGGCGAGAGATCCGCTATCTGACCGTCGAACTCGTGCCGCCCCTGCTGGACCGCGAAGCCGGGGTTGGCCTTGAAGCTGGCCTCGATGAAGTTGCTGACGAAGGCGGGCCAGTCGCCGTTTTGGGCGGACGCTTCAGGACTCGCCTTATTGTCGGACGTGTTCGAGACCTGGCAGGCGGTCAGCGCCAGCGCGATTGCGGACGCGGCGAAATAAGTTCGCATATGCAACTCCTCTCCCGGGAGGCGCCTGCCTAGGCCGCAGTTGCTGCAACGGCAAGGAGCAGTAGGTTGCAGTGCAGACCTCGCGCCAGAGCCTTGTTATGGCGCGCGAATGAAAGCGTCCCGCGTCCAATCGGCGTCACCGTCCGTCTTCCGGACGCTTCTTGGCAGCGAGTCAGGAAGCGGCATCGTCCTGATGGCTTCGGCGGTTCTCGCACTGCTCGTTGCGAACTCGGCTCTCGGTCCCGCCTATTTCAGCGCGCTGGAAGTCGAACTGGGTCCGCTCAGCATCCTCCACTGGATCGACGACGGCCTGATGACGGTCTTCTTCCTGCTCGTCGGGCTGGAGATCAAACGCGAGATGCTCGAGGGCCAGCTGTCCACCTGGCCGCGGCGTGTCCTGCCCGGCATTGCAGCGGCGGGCGGGATGATCGTCCCGGCCTTGATCTACCTCGCGATCAACGCTGGGGAGCCAGCCAATCTCAGAGGCTGGGCAATACCGACGGCGACGGACATCGCCTTCGCGCTTGGCGTGCTCATGCTGCTTGGCCGCCGCGTTCCGGTCTCACTCAAGGTCTTCCTAACGGCGCTGGCGATCATCGACGATCTGGGCGCGGTCACGATCATCGCTCTCTTCTACACGGAGCAACTGTCGGGCCTTTATGCGGTTCTATCCGTGGCTTCGATCCTTGCACTCTGCAGCTTTAACCGGGCCGGCGTCGCCCGCCTTGCCCCCTATCTAATGCTCGGTGCCCTGCTCTGGGTCTTCGTTCTCAAGTCCGGGGTGCAGCCTACCCTCGCCGGCGTCGCGCTTGCACTGACGATCCCCCTGCGGACGCCGCGAGGAAAGCCGGGCGCCGGGCAATCGCCGCTTCACCGGCTCGAGCAGGCAACTCAACCATGGGTCGCCTATCTCATTGTTCCGCTGTTCGGTTTCGCCAATGCCGGGGTCAACGTGCTCGCGATGGAAGCGTCGAGTGCGCTTGCAAACATTCCTGTTGGAATCGCGGCCGGCCTCTTCTTCGGCAAGCAGATCGGAGTCTTCGGCTTTTCGTGGATCGCCATTCGTCTGAAATGGGCCGATTGTCCAAGAGGCGCGTCGCTCATGCAGGTCTACGGCATTTCCATCCTCTGCGGCGTCGGCTTCACGATGAGCCTGTTTATCGGCCTCCTCGCCTTCCCCGGCGCTCCGCACCTCCAGGCTGACGTAAAGTTGGGAGTGCTGGCGGGGTCGCTCGTCTCGGCGCTGGTCGGCGCGGCAGTCCTCCTCGCCTGCGCGCCCGCGCCCAAAGGAAAAGGACAGGTTGCCGCCCCGGAGGGGCAAGGCTAGTCGGCCCTCGTGAGCTTTCTTCCCGAGCCGCTTCGAATCCCGGCATTCCGCGCTTTCTGGCTGGCCCGGCTGGCCACGACGATCGCGCAGATGGCAATGGTCATCGTCATCGGCTGGCAGGTGTACGACATCGCCCGGGAGACGATGCCTATCCGCGAGGCGGCGTTCCAGCTCGGCCTCATCGGGCTTGTCCAGTTCGTGCCTCTGTTCGTTCTGACGCCGATCAGCGGCTGGACCGCCGACCGGCTCGATCGCCGACATATCGCCCGGGCCGTGATTCTCCTTGAGATGTTCTGCGCGCTCATCCTGTTCGTTGCGACATGGCGCGGCTTCATCAGCCTCCCGATCCTCTTTGGAGTGGCGGCCTTGCTCGGTGTCGCCCGCGCCTTTGCCGGGCCGGCATTCGGCGCGCTCGCTCCGAACCTCGTCCCGCGCGACCTCCTGCCCCGGGCGATCGCGCTGAGCTCCACGGCCTGGCAGACGGGCGCAATCGCCGGTCCGGCGATCGGCGGCATACTCTACGACGTGATGCCCCACCTGCCTTATGGCGTGAGCGTCATCCTGTTCAGCTTCTCCGCTATCTGCCTCTTTACGGTCGGGCCGATTCCGCGTCCTTCGCTAAAGCCCGGTAGCCCGCTGAAGCAGATGGCCGACGGCCTGTCCTACGTCCGGCGCAACCGGCTCGTCCTGGGAGCGATAACGCTCGACCTGTTCGCGGTCCTTCTCGGCGGCGTTACGGCCATGCTTCCCGTCTACGCCCGCGACATATTGCAGGTCGGCGCCGACGGCCTTGGTCCGCTCCGTGCCGCTCCCGCGCTCGGCGCGACGATCACCGCGATCATCTTTTCGTTTCGGCCGCTGAGGACCGACGTCGGCGTGAAAATGCTCGCGGCCGTGGTCGTCTTCGGCGCTGCGACAGCGATCTTCGGCTTTTCCCGCTGGTACATCCTGTCCCTTGCGATGCTGACCCTGCTCGGTGCCGCCGACATGTTCTCCGTCTATATCCGCCAGTCCCTCATCCAGCTCTACACGCCGGACGAGATGCGCGGCCGGGTGAGCGCCGTTTCAACGCTGGCCATTTCCGCGTCCAACGAGCTCGGCGAGGCCCGGGGCGGTTTTGCCGCCGCACTGCTCGGCCCGGTCGCAGCGACGGTCGCCGGAGGCATTGCGGCAATCGCTATCACCTTGATCTGGGCCGGACTGTTTCCCGAACTGCGCCGCGCCCGCACCTTCGAGCTGCCGGACCCGGTGCCTGAACAGGCCGACGTGATCGCGACGGGAGCCTGACTTGTAACGAGCGTCGATTAACCCGAATTAGCCGCCTCAGACGAAAGGAAGCTTCGGCAATGAAGGCCAACAACATCCTCGAAACGATCGGCAACACGCCGCACATCCGGATCAACCGTTTGTTCGGGCCCCAAGCCGAAGTCTGGATCAAGTCGGAGCGCTCCAACCCCGGTGCATCCATCAAGGATCGCATCGCCTACTCCATGATCGAAGACGCTGAGCGCAGCGGGAAGCTGAAATCCGGCGGAGTGATCGTCGAGCCGACGTCCGGCAACACCGGCATCGGCCTAGCCATGGTCGCGGCCGTGAAGGGGTACCGGCTCATCCTGGTCATGCCCGACAGCATGAGCGTCGAGCGCCGGCGGCTCATGCTCGCTTACGGCGCGGAGTTCGAGCTGACGCCGCGCGAGAAAGGCATGAAAGGCTCGATCGCACGCGCCCAGGAAATCATCGATGCAACGCCCAACAGCTGGATGCCCCAGCAATTCGAAAATCCTGCGAACCTCGAGATTCACCGCCGGACGACCGCTCAGGAAATCCTGAATGACTTCCGCGACAATCCGATCGATGTCCTGATCACCGGCGTGGGGACTGGCGGGCATATCACCGGCTGCGCGGAAGTGCTGAAGAAGGAATGGCCGAACCTGAAGGTCTTCGCCGTCGAGCCCACCCTGTCGGCAGTGCTCTCCGGCGGAGAGCCGGGGCCGCATCCGATCCAGGGAATCGGCGCGGGCTTCATCCCCGCAATCATGGATCCGGGCGTGCTTGACGGCGTAATTCAGGTGACCCCCGACGATGCCAAGGAAATGGCCCGCCGCTCCGCCCGTGAAGAGGGCATCCTCGTCGGCATTTCTTCCGGCGCGACCCTCGCCGCCATTAACCAGAAGCTGCCGGAGCTTGGGCAAGGAGTGCGCGTGCTCGGCTTCAATTATGACACCGGCGAGCGCTATCTCTCCGTGGCCGATTTTTTGCCTAACGAGAGTTAGGTAAAAGCCCGGTAACCCTGTTTTTTAGCCGAGGCGTTAACTCGCGCACGCTTAAGATCGGGGGATGCGTAGAACCCGGTTTGTAAGAGCGGTCGAGCAGGCCGGAACGGCCCCTGAGAAGGTGTCGATCGCGGAGGCCCTGTGGTTCGACCTCCGCCGGCCCGAATCGAGCGACGAAGGGGCGCTGTCCGAGTGGCGGATCGCCATCGTCGCGCACGTAGCGTTGCTGCTGGGCGTCACTCATGTCCTGATCACAGGTGCCTGCCTCGCCTTGTTCGCATCGCGCAGCACGGGATTTGCGACCGATAACCCCTTGATTCCGGCGAGCCTCGTCATCGCTCTCGATGCCGCGGCGGCCACTGGGCTCATCTTCCGCAAGAAGCTGAACCTGCCGTCCCACGCAGTCGGCCGGAGCCTCTGCGTCTATCTCGGCGCGGTCGGCCTGCTGTGGACCTGGTTCGGGCACGCCATCGCCGACGACACGTTCGTCAGGCCCATCGCCGCCGCTCCGACGGCCATGGCCGCAGGCATCGCAATGGGCGCGATCGTGTCCGTTCAGTCCCCGCCGCTTATCATTATAAATATGGTTACGTCGGTGTTGGCCGCTATCGTCCTTGGCAGCAGCCCTCTGATCCCGGTGGCAGTGTTCGTCCTGTCGCTCGCCCTTGTCGCCTATAGCATTGCGGGAACGCGCGGCTTCATCGCCGCGGGCCGCAAGCGGCTGAACCTCGACGCAGAGGCTCGCAAGGCTGTTACATTCGTCGACGAATTCGAGAACAGCGGGCGCGGTTGGTTCTGGGAGACGAATGCCGAGGGCACTCTGTCCTATGTCTCGCAGCAGCTCGCCGACGACTTCCAGTGTGACGCGCATGAACTGCTCGGGCGCCAGTTCAAAGATTTGCTCTCCGTCGACCGGACAACCGAAGGGGGCATCGAGGAGCGCAAGACGCTCGGCTTCCATCTCTCGGCGCGTTTCCCCTTCTCCGACGTGATCGTCAGGGCGGCTAGCGACGAGGACATCCACTGGTCGCTATCGGGCAATCCCATCTTCGACGAACGCGGCCGCTTCCTCGGCTTTCGCGGCATCGGCACCGACCTGACCGAGCAGCGGCGCTCGGAGCAGGAGATCACCCGCCTCGCCCGCTTCGACTCTCTAACCGGCCTGCCGAACCGCGCGATGATGCGGCAGATGCTCGACGAGGCCCTGCGCAATGCTTCAAACCGCCAGAAGGGCTGCGCGCTCTTCCTGATCGACCTCGACCGCTTCAAGAACGTCAACGATACCCTCGGCCATCCGATCGGTGATGCCCTGCTTCGCCAGGTCGCCGACCGCCTGAAATCTGTAATGGGAGAACATGGCCAGGTTGGCCGCCTCGGCGGCGATGAATTCAAGGCCGTTCTTCCGGGCACCGTCGACATCGGACTCCTGGAATCGCTTGCTCGAACCCTCATCGAGCAGGTGTCCCGTCCTTACAGCATCGAAGGCCACCGGGTGGTGATCGGCGCCTCGGTCGGCGTTGCCATCGGCGATCCGGGCCGCTGCACGGCGGATAGCCTAATTCGCGATGCCGACCTTGCACTCTACGCCGCCAAGGGCGCCGGCCGCGGCAAGCATTGCTTCTTCGAGCCGTCGATGCACTCGGAGGCATCTGACCGCCAGGTGCTCGAGAATGACCTCCGCCAGGCGATCGACAAGGGCGAGCTGTGGGTCGCCTACCAACCGATCGTCCGGGCAGCCGGCGAGGAGATCTGCGGCTTCGAGGCGCTCGTGCGCTGGAACCATCCGCTTCGCGGACGAATTCCGCCCGACAAGTTCATCCCGCTGGCCGAGGAATGCGGCCTCATTCCGCGCATCGGCAAATGGGTGCTCGACACCGCACTCGAGGAAGCCGCGAACTGGCCCGACCAGGTGCGCATCGCGGTCAACCTCTCGCCGATTCAGTTCAACGACCCCGGCATCGTCGAAACAGTCTCTGCGGCGCTTAACCGCACAGGCGTCCGTGCAGCGCGTCTCGAGCTGGAGATCACGGAAGGCGTATTCCTTGCCGAAGGCGCCGCCACCGACGATACGTTCAGCAAGCTTAAGGACCTGGGCGTCCGGCTTGCACTGGACGACTTCGGCACGGGCTATTCTTCGCTCGGCTATTTGAAGAAAGCGCCGTTCGACAAGATCAAAATCGACCAGAGCTTCGTTCGCGGCGCGGCGTCGGCCACAAGCCGCAATGCCGCCATCATCCGCGCCATCGTGACCCTCGCCGAGAGCCTCGGCATGGACACATGCGCGGAAGGCGTGGAGACCCACGACGACCTCAATCTCATCCGCGAGCTCGGGTGCAGCCAGATACAGGGCTACATCTTCGGCAAGCCGGCCGAGAGCGAAGCGGCGCGCACGCTCGCAAACAGCACGCGCGTCGAGGCAGAAGGCTATCAGTCCGTCCGCGAGCCTCGCCAGAGGCTGATGCGCCGGGCCATGGCCTCGATCGACGGCAAGGCCCGTGAGGTTCGCCTGCGCAACATCTCGGCCATGGGCGCACTCGTGGAATGCGACGAGCCGGTTTCACCCGGAACGCGCGTCGCCATGGACATCGTCGGCGCTGGGCCGATCGAAGGGGTTGTGCGCTGGGCGCAGGCCGGCAAGTTCGGAGTGCAATTCACCGATGCATTCCAGCTGACGCGGCTTGCGCCAAAGAAGCAGAAGGTAAACGACGTGCAGATGCTCCAGCCCTGGTACGTCGGGCACAAGGCCGCGGGCTAAAACGCTTCTTCCGGCAATTTCATCAGCGATTCCGCGCCGGCCTCGACGCGGCTGCGAAGGGCGCCCGCAAGCGGCAGCTCGCGCTCGGCGAAGAAGCGCGCTGTGATCAGCTTTGCTTCGTGGAAGTCGCGCTCCCCGCTGCCGTTCCCGGCAAGCGGTCCGGAGACCTGGACCATCTTCAGCCACATCCAGCCGAGCGCCACCAAGCCCATCAGCTGCATGTAGGCATAAGCACCTGCACCGGCATTGTCCGGGTCGGCCATGCCGTTCTGGGCAAGCCACATGGTCGCACGCTGAAGCTCGCCGACTGCCGGCTCGAGCGCTGCACCGACCCCGGCCGGATCGCCCGCACTTTTCGCCGCGGCAATATCTTCAGCGAGAACTTCGAAGAAGGCTCGCACCGCCCGTCCGCCATCTTTTCCGAGCTTGCGGCCGACCAGATCCATCGCCTGGATACCATTCGTGCCTTCGTAAATCTGGGCAATTCGGGCATCGCGAACGAACTGCTCCATTCCGTGCTCGCGGATATAACCGTGACCACCGAATATTTGCTGCGCGAGAACTGTTGCCTCGAAGCCCTTGTCGGTCAGATAGCCCTTGATCACGGGGGTGATGAGCGAAACGAGGTCGTCCGCGCGCTGGCGGTCCTCTTCGCTCTGGGCGCGACGCGACAAATCGACCTGAAGCGCGCCCCACAGGACGAGCGCCCGCGCGGCCTGATTGAAAGCGCGCATCTCCATCAGCATCCGGCGGACGTCCGGGTGGACGAACAGAGGATCGGCCTTGGCGTTCTGATCCTGTGCTTCCTTGTGAAGCGCCCTGCCCTGCCGGCGCTCGCGCGCGTAGGTGACGGCGTTCTGATAGGCGACCTCGCCCTGCGCGAGGCCCTGAAGGCCGACGCCGAGGCGGGCCGCGTTCATCATGATGAACATGGCCGCGAGACCCTTCTCCGCCTCGCCGACGAGCCAGCCCTTCGCGCCGTCGTAATTCATGACGCAGGTCGCGTTGCCGTGGATGCCCATTTTCTTTTCGATGGACCCGCAGCTGACGGGGTTTCGCTCGCCGACCGACCCGTCGTCGTTCACAAGGAACTTCGGGACGACGAAAAGCGAGATGCCTTTCACATTGTCAGGTGCGCCGGCGATCTTCGCGATCACCATGTGGATGATGTTCTCCGAAAGGTCGTGCTCGCCCGAGGAGATGAAAATCTTGGTGCCCGTCAGCGAATAGCTTCCGTCGGGGTTTGGATCGGCGCGGGTCTTGAGCAGTCCGAGGTCGGTTCCGCAGTGCGGCTCGGTCAAGTTCATCGTGCCGGTCCAGCGGCCGCTGATCATGTTCGGCAGGTAGGTACGCTTCTGCTCGTCGGTGCCCTTCACGACGAGAGCGGCGATCGCGCCCTGCGTCAGCCCATTGTACATCTCGAAGCTATGGTTGGCGGAGCAAAGGAACTCCGAGACTGCGGTCGAGATCACCTGCGGCATGCCCTGACCGCCGAACTCCTCCGGTCCTGACAAAGTCGTCCACCCGTTCGCCACGAACTGGTCCCACGCCTCCTTGAAGCCCGGCGGAGTGGTCACCGATCCGTCGTCCGAGCGCTTGCAGCCTTCTTCGTCGCCGATGCGATTAAGCGGCGTCAGCACTTCCTCGCAGAAGCGGCCGCCTTCCTCGAGGATCGCCTGGATCAGGTCCGGCGTCGCATTGGCGAAGCCCGGGAGGTTCGAATAGCGGCCGATCTCAAGCACATCCTCGAGGATGAACCGAGTCTCGCGAACCGGAGCGGTATAAGTCGGCATGTCAGTCTTCCTTCTGGAGGCGCTGGTCGAGCTGGCCGATGAACTCCTCAAGCTCGGCGACCGTCGTGTCGATGTCCTGTTTCTGGCGCTGGAGGGCGGAGATACGCTCGGCACAGCGATTGCGTGTGGCGAGCATCTGCGTGTGCTGATGATCGCCGACATCATAGAGATCGAGCAGTTCGCGAATGTCGTTCAGGCTGAAGCCGACCCTCTTGCCGCGCAGGATCCAGGTGAGGCGTGCGCGATCCCGGTCGGTATAAAGTCGCGCTGTCCCCCGACGCTCCGGGAAAATCAGCTGCTCGTCCTCGTAGAAGCGAAGCGCGCGGGCGGTAACGCCGAAGGCGTCGCACATCTCCCCGATCGAATAAAAACGCCGCTCCGCGTCCATCGCAGGCGCCTATGCTTTACGTTTACGGAAACGTCAATCGGCGTGAGGATTTCAACCCCTGTTCGGCGAGGGGGCGACAAATGCGTAATCGGTACCTATATGGCGCGCCTAGCAGCACCGGCTGGGGACTATGCTGACCACCAATCCATTCGACCCATTTGGACTAGATGGGGACAAACTCCGCGAGGAGTGCGGCATTTTCGGAATCTGGGGTGCCGACAATGCGGCGGGCTTCGTCGCGCTCGGCCTCCACGCTTTGCAGCATCGCGGTCAGGAAGCCGCGGGCATCACGAGCTATGACGGCGCGCACTTCCACTCGCACCGGGCCATGGGCCACGTCGCCGGGAATTTCGACCGCGACGACATCATGCGCAAGCTGCCCGGCCGCGGGGCGATCGGACACGTTCGCTATTCTACGACTGGCGAGACTGCTCTGCGCAACGTGCAGCCGCTCTTCGCCGAACTGAACGACGGCGGTTTCGCGGTCGCGCACAACGGCAATCTGTCGAACGCCATGAAGCTGCGCCGGACGCTCAATCGGCGCGGTTCCATCTTCCAGTCGACCAGCGACACGGAGGTGATCATCCACCTCGTCGCGACGTCGCAGGCCTCCAGCCCGACGGACCGGCTGATCGATGCGCTCAAACAGGTTGAGGGCGCCTATTCCCTGGTCGTCCTGACGGAGCAGGGCCTCATCGCCTGCCGCGACCCGCTCGGCATTCGCCCGCTCGTCATGGGCAAGCTCGGCGAAGCGACCATCTTCGCTTCGGAGACGGTGGCGCTCGACGTCATCGGGGCGAGCTTCATCCGCGACATCGATCCGGGTGAGCTGGTCATCGTCAACGGATCGGGCCTGCGAAGCTTCCGTCCGTTCGAGAAGGCCGAGCCCCGTCCCTGCATCTTCGAGCACGTCTATTTCTCTCGGCCGGATTCGGTCGTCGACGGCACGTCCGTCTACGAAGTGCGGAAGAATATCGGCGCCTGGCTGGCCCGCGAGGCGCCGGTCGAGGCGGATCTCGTCGTTCCGGTGCCCGACAGCGGCGTTCCCGCAGCTCTCGGCTACAGCCAGGAGAGCGGAATTCCGTTCGAGCTTGGCATCATTCGTTCGCACTATGTCGGCCGGACGTTCATCCAGCCGAGCCAGGAAGTGCGCCACCTGGGCGTCAAGCTGAAGCACAATGCCAACAGCGCGCTCATCCGCGGCAAGAGCATCGTTCTCATCGACGATTCCATCGTTCGCGGAACGACCAGCGTGAAGATCGTGCAAATGATGCGCGACGCGGGCGCTCGCGAGGTGCACATGCGCATCGCCTCGCCGCCCACCAAGTTCAGCTGCTTCTACGGCGTCGATACTCCGGAACGGGCCAAGCTGCTGGCGGCGCAGATGAACGTCGAGGCCATGCGCGACTATATCAACGCGGACAGTCTGGCCTTCATCTCGATCGACGGTCTTTATCGCGCGCTCGGTCAGGAGCGGGACGGCAACCAGCCACAGCGGTGCGATGCCTGCTTCACGGGCGACTATCCAACGCAGCTAACGGACCTCACGGAAGCCGACCCGGACGCGTCCCTCGCTTTGGTCGCCGCGCGCTAGCCGCTACACGCCCGCCGCATGACTGATTCGAAACCGCTCGCGGGTAAGCTCGCGCTGGTCACTGGCGCAAGCCGCGGCATCGGTGCGGCCACCGCGGAAGCACTTGCCGGGGCTGGCGCTCATGTGATCCTCGTCGCTCGAACCGCCAGCGCTCTCGAGGAAGTCGAGGACCGCATTCATGCAGGCGGAGGGAATGCGACGATCGCGCCGCTGGATCTGATCGACGGCACTTCGATCCCGAAGCTTGCCGAAGCAGTGCGCCAGCGCTGGGACACCCTCGACATCCTCGTCCTCAACGCCGGCATGCTCGGATCGCTGACGCCGGTCGAACATCTCGACGTCAAGGAATATGGCCGGGTCCTGGCGACAAACCTGCTTGCTCCGCAGGCGCTGATCGCCGCCTTCGATCCGATGCTTCGAAAGGCAGAGCGCGCCGACGTGATCGGGATCACCTCATCGGTGGGTCATAAACCTCGCGCATTCTGGGGCGGCTATGCTTCGTCCAAGGCTGCCTTCGAGAACCTGCTCGGCGCCTATGCCGAGGAAACCGAGCATACCGGCCGCCTGCGCGTGCACATCGTCGATCCGGGCGCAACGCGCACGCGGATGCGCCAGCTGGCCTTCCCGGGCGAAGAGCCAGAAAGCGTCAAGCCGCCGGAGACCGTCGCGGAGTTCATTCTCGAACGGCTCTCGTCGGACGCGAAGACCGGAGAGCTCGTCCGCGTTCCTGCCTGACGGGAGGCTTGCCAACAGGTCCAGCAACCGCGAGGCTGCACGGGTGGCGACCATCGCAGAACAACGCGCCGCCGCGCCCCTGACCCGGCGCCATCCCTTCGGCCTTGCCATCCTCGCCGCGACCGAGCTTGCGGAACGTTTCTCCTACTACGGCATGACGGCGCTGCTGGCCCTGTACATGGTCAAGCAGCTGCTGCTCCCAGGTCACGCCGAGCATGTCCTCGGCCTTGCCGCGCTGCGTCATCTGTTCGAGTTCCGCGGGCCCATGTCGGACCAGGCTTTCGCCTCCCTGATCTACGGCTGGTACGGCGGACTCGTCTATTTCACGCCGATCGTCGGCGGGATGATCGCGGACCGCTGGATCGGTAAGAAAGCCGCAGTCATGACCGGAGCCTTGCTGATGGCCGGCGGCCATCTGGCCATGTCGTTCGATGTAACCTTCCTGATTGCCCTGGTGCTCCTCATCTGCGGCTCGGGGTTCCTCAAAGGCAACATCTCGGCGCAAGTCGGATCGCTCTACCCGCCGACATCGGAATCGCTCCGCGAGCGCGGGTTCGCCATCTTTTCGACGGGCATCAACATCGGCGCAGTCCTGGGCCCGCTGGGGACCGGTACTGCGGCAGCGATCTACGGCTGGCACGCCGGCTTCGCCCTCTCGGCCCTACTGATGCTCGTCGCACTTGCAATCTATCTCGGCGGACAGCGTCATCTTCCGGACCAGCGGCCGAAACGGGTGGAGCGGAATGCACTTGCGGCCCTGACCGGCGAGGAGCGCCGCCGGGTCTGGGCGATACTACTTCTGATCGCGCTGAACGTGCCGGCCGCCATTTCCTATACGATGATCTGGAACATCGGCCTCGTCTGGATCGACGAGCGAGTCAGTCTCGGCCCTGTGCCGGCCAGCTGGTTCAACTCGGTCGACAGCTTCGCCAGCGTCATTATCGCTCCGGTCCTGGTCGGGCTGTGGGCGTGGCAGGCGCGCCGCGATTCCGAGCCGGCAGGCCTCACCAAGCTGGCCATAGGCTTTGCGATCACGGGCCTTTCCGCCTTGCTTTTCGTGGCCGGCAGCCTGCTGGCAGGGGATGACGGAAACGTGTCCGTATTGTGGGCCTTGCTCGGTTACTTCGGGATGGGCGTGGGCTTCATGTGGTACTGGCCGGTGACCCTCGCGACCATTTCCAAATCGGCCCCGGCCAAGGTCAACTCGACGCTCATGGGAGGCGCTTTCCTGTGCTTGTTCTTCGGCACGGTTCTCATGGGTTGGGTCGGCAGCTTCTACGAGGAGATGAGCAACGTAGCGTTTTGGACGCTCGATGCCGCCATCGCGTTCGCGGGAACATTTGCGATGCTTGCCGTTCGCAAGCCTCTCGCGAAGATCCTGGGGCTCTGCACGACCTGAACCTGCGCCGAGACGCTGCTTCGACAAGCCCACCCGAACTTCACTGCTGCCGGCAAGAGCGTATCCTTAGCGCAAGTGGAGGGTATTCAATGGCTTGGTTGATCGGACGGACGGCGGCGCTGTCCAATCCGGAAGAGGCTCGGCGCAAGGCCGTCGAGAAATTGCGGCAACTCGTGGAAGTGGACGACCCCGAAAACGTGGTCTTTCCGATCCTCGTGGATGCGCTGCTCATGGTGGAATCCTATCGCGGCGCGCGCCATCAGATCAGCTTTCTTCCCGAGCTGACGGAGAGCGTAGACGCACTTCTTCGTGAGCTAACCATCGTCGAGAAATCGAAGGAGTGGGCGAAGGCCGGCTAACGGCTGGAGCTTCCGCAGCTTTCGATTAGGCTGCGGCGGCGATGAAAGCTGACCACGTACTCGCCATCGACCAGGGCACCACGTCGACCCGGGCGATCTTGTTCGATCCGGAAACTCGCCCGGTCTCGACCGCTCAGCGGGAGCTGAAGCAGCATTATCCAGCACTCGGCTGGGTCGAGCACGACGCCGAAGACATCTGGCGCGATACGCTTGCGGTCGTGCGCGAGGTCCTTGGCGGCGTCGACGCCAGCCGCGTTGCCGGCATCGGAATCACCAATCAGCGCGAAACTGCGGTCGTCTGGGACCGTTCGACGGGCGAGCCAATCCATCGCGCCATCGTCTGGCAGGACCGCCGTACGGCAGACTTGTGCGGGCAGCTCAAGGCCGATGGGATCGAAGTGTCCGTCCAGGCAAAGTCGGGCCTGCTCCTCGATCCCTATTTCTCGGCGACGAAGGTCGCCTGGATGCTCGACAATGTCGCAGGTACCCGAGAGCGTGCCGAACGGGGGGAGCTGGCCTTCGGCACGATCGACAGCTTCCTGCTCTGGCGCCTGACCGGCGGAGCGGTCCATGCGACCGACATCACCAACGCCAGCCGCACGTTGCTCTACGACATTCGCGGGCAGCGCTGGGACCCGGAGCTCTGCCGCCTCTTCCGAGTGCCCGAGTGCCTCCTCCCCACAGTCCACGGCAACAGCCATCTGTTCGGCACCACCGCGACGGGCCTGTTCGACGTCCAGATCCCCATCGGGGGAATGGCGGGCGACCAGCAGGCCGCACTCTTCGGGCAGGCCTGTTTCGAGCCCGGCATGGTCAAATCGACCTACGGCACCGGCTGCTTCATGCTGGTCAACACCGGCAGCGAAGCGATTGCCTCCGAGCATCGGCTCCTGACCACGCCCGCCTATAGGCTGGACGGGAAGACGACCTATGCCCTCGAAGGCTCGATCTTCGTCGCCGGAGCAGCCGTCAAATGGCTCCGCGATGGTCTCGGCGTGATCGCTCACGCGTCGGACACGGACGGAATGGCGACCCGCGTGCCGGACAGCCATGGCGTCTACCTGGTGCCCGCATTCGTCGGACTTGGCGCACCGCACTGGGACCCGGATGCACGCGGAGCGATCTTCGGCCTGACCCTCGACGCGACCGGCGCCCATCTCGCTCGAGCAGCGCTGGAATCAGTGGCGTACCAGACGCGCGACCTCATTGCGGCGATGGTCGGCGACGGATGCGCCCGGCCCGCGGCAATCCGCGTCGATGGAGGAATGACGGCCAACAGCTGGCTCTGCCAGTTCCTCGCCGACATCGTCGAGGCGCCGGTTGACCGCCCGGCCAACCTTGAGACTACGGCGCTCGGCGCAGCCTTCCATGCCGGTCTCGCAACAGGCGTCTGGTCGGGACTCGACGACCTGAGTCGAACGTGGGCGGCGGCCGACACCTTCACTCCGAAGATCGACGACGCGCTGCGCGAAGCCCTACTCGCGGGCTGGGAGAAGGCCGTCGCGAAGACGCTCTCGCGTTAGGGCCCAACCCTGAACATCGCGACTCCATGTGCCGGCACCGTGGCCCGAAAGGAGCCTGCATGCGTCCCGAGGTCCTTGTGCGCCCAAAGGTCGCGCACCTTGAGCTTGATGCGGCTCGGATAGCCCAGGTCCTTCCAACTGAATCCCCAGTTGAGCACTTGGCCGGCGTCGTCGCTGCGGTTGAACATCAACACGGCTCGCCCGCCGTCAGCCAACGGCTTCATCCAGACCTCCGTCTTGCCCTTCTGTAAGATGCGTCGCCCTTGTGCGCCGAGCGGGTCCTGGTCGATCGCGATCACATCCTTGTTGAGCAGGATCGAGCGCGTCGTCTCGTCCATGTTGGCGATGTCGTTCCCGGACATGAGCGGCGCGGCCATCATCGCCCAAAGCGAAAAATGCGAGCGATACTCGGTTGGCGTCATCCCTCCATTGCCGACTTCCAGCATATCGGGATCGTTCCAGTGACCGGGGCCGGCGTATGGCCATAGGGGCTCGTTCGCATCGACGATTTCGAGAACCGGATGAGCCCAGTCGTGTGCCTTGTCCTTTGTCGCGAAGCTGTCCCAGATGTCACCGGTCGTTCGCCACAAATTGCCGATTTTCTTCGCCCACAACCACGGCTTGCCCGTGCCCCACTCACAAATCGAAAAGACGAGGTCGCGGCCGGTCGAGCGGAGCGCATCTGCCATCAGCGCATAGGCTTCCTCCGCGTTGCGGCTTCCCGTGTTGCAGAAGTCGTACTTCAGATAGTCGACGCCCCAACGGGCATAGGTCAGAGCGTCCTGATATTCGTGACCCTGACTACCCGGCCGCCCGCCGCAAGTCTGCCGTCCGGCGTCTGAGTAGATTCCGAACTTCAGCCCCTTGGAATGGATGTAGTCGCCGAGCGCCTTCATGCCCGACGGGAAGCGCTGAGTGTCGGCAGTAATGAAGCCGTTCTCGTCGCGCGGCCCGTGCCAACAATCGTCGATAACGACATATTGGTAACCGGCATCGCGCATTCCGGTGTGCACCATCGCGTCGGCGGCGGCGCGGACGATTGTCTCGTTTACGTCGCAGGCGAACTTGTTCCAGCTGTTCCATCCCATAGGAGGGGTCTGCGCCAGCCCGTTCGGCGCCTTGTTGACGACCTCCTGAGTCGTTTGGGCTGAAGCCTGCGATGCCGCGAGCAGCGCGGACGCACCGAAACACGCGATCTTCCTTGCTCGCATTCGCCCCTCCCCCTCGGGCCGGTTCAGCCCTTCACCATCGTCACCTGCGCGACGTCGATAGCGCCGCCGCGGAACCCGCCCTCGCAATACATTAGATAGTAACGCCAAAGGCGATGGAAGCGCTCGTCGAAGCCGCCGAGGCTGCCGGCGGCAACGGCGTCGTCGTAGCGTTCGCGCCAGAGCTTCAGCGTCTCCGCATAGTCGATCGCGAAGCCGTCGCGGTCTTCCCACGAGAGCCCATGCTCGATCGCCGCGCCCGCGAACGTGGGCTCGTCGAGAAGCTGTCCGCCAGGAAAGATGTAGGCCTGGATGAAGTCAGCGTTGCGCGAATAGCTGCCGAACAGGCGGTGATCCATGCTGATGAACTGGAGCGCGGCACGCCCACCCGGCTTCAGGTTGCGCGCAATCGCGCCGACATAGGCGCTCCACCAGCGCTGGCCCACGGCTTCGACCATCTCGACCGAAGCGATGGCGTCGAACCGGTCCGAAATGTCGCGATAGTCCTGCAGTCGAATCTCGATCCGGTCAGTGAGACCCGCCTCGCGGATGCGCTGATCCGCCCAGGACTTCTGTTCTTCCGACAAGGTCAGGCCGACGACGTCCGCGCCTCGCCGGGCCGCCTCCATCGCCAGCGTGCCCCAGCCGCAACCGATCTCGAGCAGTCGTTTGTCCGGCCCAAGATCGAGACGGTCAAGGAGCAGGTGGATCTTCCGCAGCTGCGCGTCCTCCAGCCTGTCCCCTGCGGACTCGAAGCGGGCCGAACTGTAGGTCATCGTCTCGTCGAGCCACGCCGAGTAGAAATCGTTGCCGAGATCGTAATGGGCGGCGATGTTCGCCTTCGCCTGCTGCGGCGCATTGTCGCGAAGTCGGTGTGCCAGCGCATTCGCCCAGCGGAACGGGCCCTTGGCGCGGCCCACTTCGCCGAGGCTGACGGCATTGGCGCTGAACAGCTCGAACAACGGGACCGGATCGGGCGAAACCCACTCGCCCAATTCCCACGCCTTGTACCATCCGACGGAACCCGAGACTGCGAGGCGAACCAGCGACATCCAGCTCTTGAGTTGCACCACCGCCGTCGGTCCGGGTCCGCGAAACCCAAGCCGGCGACGACTACCGCCCGGAAGCGTCACGTCGATTCCGCCGCGCTCCAGCCGACGGTCGATGCGGTCAAGGACTCCGCGGATGGCGGGCGCGATGAGGCGCGCGATCAGGCCGCCACCGGTCGTGAAGCCGCGATCGCCATGCACCAGATGCGCGCCGCGCGAGTTCATGGCGCGCAGTTATGAATTCGCATGGCACTTGTCGAGGGAGCCCAATTTAACAGCCCGGCGCGTGCGTCGGCAGGACGGTCTCGCGCGCGAGCCGGGAGCGGCGGCCCTCACCGTAACGTGCATCGCCGATGAAGATCGTCGTGGTGCACTTCGTTCGGACGACGTCGGCTTGGGGAAGGATCGACCATTTCAGGAATTTCCGGAGGCGCGGATCGGTGCGGATCGCCTCGCGGACCTCTGGCAGGTCCATGTTGGTCGGCTGGCATTCACTCACCGGACGGAGACCGCCGCCCAGCGGACGGAACTGGCTGCGGCGGTAGCAATCCCCGTCGCGCCAAACGAGGCCGCGCTGCCAGAAGAGCACCGGCGGAGGCGAGGCGAAGAGGGCCTGCACCGACCTCTCACCTGCCCAATTTCGGACTGAGGCATTGGCGCGCTGGGTGAGGAGCAAGTTCGCCCCGATGTAGGCCAGGACGATGGCGATCCCGACTTGCGGGATTCGCCGCCATTCACGGCCCGCCTGCTCGCGCCGCTTAGACAGCCCAATGGCGATTGCGAGGACCAGCCAGATCCATATGTCCATGATGAACAGGCCGTCGGCGTGAAACCATCGGTGGGAGAAAGGCGAGAGCAGCTGGACCGAATAGGTCGTCAGCAAGTCCAGGAACGGATGCGTGATTGCGCCGAGGTAACAAAGCGCGACCAGCCATCCTAAACGCATCGGAAGGCCGCTCTTGAATTGAGCGCCGCGGCCCAATTGCCATCGATCCAGTAACCACAGCAGCCCGGCAAGGACCGGAGGCATGACGAGGACGCCGCCGACCAGCCCGTGAGTGAAGCCGCGGTGGATCGCCAACGGGTCCCATGGCGCGTTTCCGAAGAAGACGTCGATGTCGGGCATGTTCGCCGCGAGGATCAACGCGGCGAGACCCTTGCGCGTAGCCGTCTTCAGACCGGCCTGGCCAAGCGCCCAGCCGGCCATGGAGTGGGTGAGATTGTCCATAAGCGGGCGGTTAGAGTGTGAGCGGCCCTTCCGCCACCTATGGGCTCAATCCCCCAATTCAGCCTTTGACCACGATGGGCGTGCCGCAAAGTGGATCGCCATCAAGGATACAGCAGTAAAAGCAGAAATCGAAGACACAGATGGTGATGCAGCCACCACCGATATCAATGAGCCCGCGCCGTGCCCGGGTGATGAATTCGGCGACCGGCATCGGCTGGAATGAGCCGCCGGTGGCAAGGTTCGCCGCGGCCAGCGCCTTCGCCAGCGGTTTCTCGAGGAACTTGGGCGGCCGCTTCGAATCCTCGCATTTGCTGAAGGCGAGCTTTGTGACCATTCCACCTTCGACAAGCCCGTAAACTTTGGTCGAACAACAGCCACCGTTGAACTCACCAGCCTCGATCTTTGCCCGTTTCTTGGAAAAGCGGGTGACATCAATGTGGTCGAGATTGGCGTTCGGTTCGAATTTTGCGGGTGTGATCGTGAATTCGAGGTCGGTGCTTAGTGTGATCGTCTGCTTACCGCTACTGCTCACCATTATGGCCTCCTCTTCGTTGATCAGTTCTACAATTATCCTCTCCGAGCAGAGCGCCATTAAATGATTGAATGGTTTGGAACATGGCCAGAACAGTGAAGCATATACGCTGAAATGCCTGCCGCCGCACGCGGCAGAAGCAAAATGAAGCTCCGACAGCTAGGCTGCTTCAATAAGATTAGAGCTTGTGGGGCTCTTTCTCGACCTGCCAGGTCTGGCCCTTGGAGACGAGCGCCTGGAGGTCCGCTTTCTTGCCGGAAGCGGCGGCCATATTCTGCTCGATCACGGCGCTCTCGAAGGTCGGCGCCGGATCCTCGTAGATCACGCCCAGCGCGACCGGGAAGCCCTGCGGCATCTCGATCAGCATGGCCGCGATGCCCTTGTTCTTCGGATCGTGGACCATGACCGACGGATCGTCGCCCGCAACCACCTTCAGGCAAAGCTTTTCGACGTCCAAAGCGAGGCCCTTTTCACCATTGGCGAAGACCATCCTCTCGCCCGCCTTGAGCCAGAGCTGCTTTTCCGCAGCAACGCTGCGCTCGGTGAAGCCGGCGAAGACGTCGTCATTGTAGACGACGCAGTTCTGATAGATTTCGACGAAGCTTGCGCCCTTGTGGGCATGAGCCGCCTTCAGGACGTCCGGCAAATTCTTGTGCACGTCGATGCCGCGGGCAACGAACCGCGCGCCCGAGCCCAATGCGAAGGAGCATGGCGTGACCGGACGGTCGACCGAGCCGAACGGAGTCGAGGGCGAACGCGTGCCGACGCGGCTGGTCGGCGAGTATTGCCCCTTTGTCAGGCCGTAGATCTCGTTGTTGAACAGCAGGATCTGGCAGTCGAGGTTGCGGCGCAGAACGTGCATCGTGTGGTTGCCGCCGATCGACAGCGCATCGCCGTCGCCGGTGATGATCCACACGTCGAGTTCAGGGTTCGCCAGCTTGATGCCTGTCGCGAAGGCTGGCGCGCGGCCGTGGATCGTGTGGAAGCCGTAGCTCGCCATGTAATATGGGAAACGGCTGGAGCAGCCGATGCCGCTCACGAACACCGTCTTCTCACGCGCGACGCCAAGGTCCGGCATTGTCCGCTGCACGGCCTTCAGCACGGCGTAGTCGCCGCAGCCCGGGCACCAGCGGACCTCCTGGTCGCTCGCCCAGTCCTTGGCGGTGGTGACTTTAGTCATTTCGTTCATCGGTACACTACCCAGTAGATCATCAGGCAGACGAGGATCAGCATGATGATCATCGGCCACGGATTGATCGGTTTCACCTCAGCGCCTGCTCTATCGCTTCCTCGATCTCAGCGATGCGGAAGGGATGGCCCGAGACTTTGGTCAGCGACTTGGCGTCGACCAGGAACTGGTCGCGAAGCACCGTCTTGAACTGGCCCATGTTCATCTCGGGCACGAGGATATGCCTGAAGCCCTTGAGCAAAGCGGACATGTTTTCCGGCATCGGCCAGATGTGGCGGACGTGGACGTGGGCGACGTCCTGCCCCTTGGCGAGCGCGCGGCGCACCGCTTGGTGGATCGGGCCGAAGGTCGAGCCCCAGCCGACGACGGCAAGCTCCGCGCCTTCCCGGCCCAGGCAAATCTCCTGGTCCGGAACGGAGTTGGCGACGCCAAGCACCTTGGCGGCGCGGATGTTCTCCATTTCCTGGTGCGCAGCGGGCGAATAGTCGATGTTGCCGGTTCCTGGCTGCTTCTCGATGCCGCCGATGCGGTGCTCGAGGCCGGCCGTGCCCGGCTTGATCCACGGCCGCGCGAGATCGCCATTGCGGGCATAGGGCATGACGCCTTCGCCCTCGGCCGGCGGCGTGCTGAAATAACTGACCGGGAAAGGCTCGTAGCCGCTCATGTCCGGCACCTTCCACGGCTCCGCCGCATTGGCGATGTAGCCGTCGGTCAGAAGCATGACCGGCACCATGTAGCGGGTCGAGATGCGCACCGCCTCAATGGCGCATTCGAACGCGTCCGCCGGTGAACGCGCGGCAATCACCGGCAGCGGAGCGTCGGCGTTGCGGCCGTAGACGGCCTGGTAAAGGTCGGACTGTTCCGTCTTGGTCGGAAGGCCCGTCGAGGGGCCGCCGCGCTGCGAGTTGACGACAATGAGCGGAAGCTCGGTCATGATCGCGAGGCCGAGCGCCTCGGTCTTCAGTGCGATGCCCGGACCGGACGAGGACGTGATCCCAAGCTGCCCGGCATAGGATGCGCCGATCGCCGCGCAGATCGCCGCGATCTCATCCTCGGCCTGGAAGGTCGTGATCCCGAACTCCTTCAGCCGCGCGAGATGATGCAGCAGCGGACTTGCCGGAGTGATCGGATAGGAGCCGAAGAACATCGGCAGGCCGGCAAGCTGCGCGCCCGCGACAAGGCCGAGCGCCAGCGATTCCGCGCCCGTGACCGTGCGATACAGGCCCGGCTCGGCGGGCGCAGCGGCAATGTGATGCTGCTTGAACGGGGCGCCCATCTCGACCGTCTCGCCATAGGCGTGGCCGGCGTTGAGAGCGGCGATATTCGCTTCGGCAAGCTCCGGAGCCTTGGCGAACTTCTGCTTCAGCCAGTCGACGATCGGCTTACGGTCGCGGTCGAACATCCAGAGCGCGAGCCCCAGCGTCCACATATTCTTGCAGCGCAGCGCCTCCTTATTGCCGAGGCCGAACGGCTTCACGGCATCGAGCGTCAGCTGCGAGATGTTGAAATGGACGAGCTGCCACTTGGCGAGGCTGCCGTCCTGCAGCGGGTTCTGCTCATAACCCGCCTTGGCGAGGTTGCGCGCGGTGAACTCGCCTTCGTCGGCGATGATCAGCCCGCCTTGACGAAGCTGGTCGGCATTCACCTTCAGCGCCGCCGGGTTCATCGCAATCAGAACGTCCGGCTGGTCGCCCGCGGTCTCGATCGCGGTCGAGCCGAAGTTGATCTGGAAGGCGCTTACGCCAAAGGTCGTTCCCTGCGGTGCCCGGATTTCGGCCGGGAAGTCCGGGAAGGTCGCAAGATCGTTCCCGGCAAGCGCAGTCGACAATGTGAATTGTCCGCCGGTCAGCTGCATGCCGTCGCCGCTGTCGCCCGCGAAGCGGACGACGACGGCTTCGGCGCTCGGTTGCGAAGCTGCTTCGTCCTCGGTGATGAGATGGGTGGCAGTCGCCACTTGGGAGTCCTTACAAACGCGAGAGTCTATGGTTGCTCGCGTCTTTAAGCCTGTGAGGCCGGAATCTCCACCTCTCTCGTTAGGTTCGAGGCCGATCCAGTTACTGAGCAGCCGGCGCGGGACCCGTCGCCGGGAAGTCCTTCATCAGCTTGTTCACCGCCTTGGATGCTTTGGAGGCGTTGAATTTGGTCGAGTTGACCGATTTCGTCGCCTGTCCGTGCCACAAGGCCTGCTTCGTCTTCGTGTCGAACACGTCGAGCGACAACTGGCCTTCCGTATATTGATAGACGTCCACCCTGCGGCCCCATGGCCCCCAGGTGTCGACGTCCGTCTTGTCCTGCTTGCCGATCGTCATGATCAAGCTGAGGTCGCCCGGCTCGCCCTTGCTGTAGCCCTTGGCATTCAGTGCCGCTTCGATGTCCGCGACGATCTGTTGATAGGCGATCGGGTTCATGCCCTGGGACGCGGTCGCATTGACCCATGCATAGGTGTGATAAGCGCTAAAGTTCGCTCCGGGAGCGACGTCCGTGCTGATCGATTGGGCTACCGCCGGGGCGGCCCCGGAAAGAGTGAACGCACCCGCGAGAAGCACCATCCGCAAGATTCCGACTTTCATTGCAATCACTCCTGCCAACGAACTCAATCAGGCTTCCAGCAGTCGAAATCCGGAATGAGGTCTATCCGGACGATTACTGAATTTGGGGACGATCGAGTGACTTCGCTTCTTTCGACGGTCTAAGGAGGGACGATGAGCGACGATCATCTTTACCGCCGGAGCGTCGGCGTGATGCTGCTCAACCGCGAGGGCAAGGCTTTCGTCGGAGCCCGCATCGATAATACGGACGAGGCCTGGCAGATGCCGCAGGGCGGGATCGACAAAGGGGAGCAGCCCTGGGAGACCGCTCTGCGCGAGCTGGAGGAGGAAACCGGCATTTCTCCGAACCTTGTCGAGCGGATCGCCAAATGCCCCGAACGCCTGCGCTACGATCTTCCGGAAGCGGCGCGGAAAAGGCTGTGGGGCGGCAAATGGAAGGGCCAGCTTCAGGACTGGTACCTCGCACGTTTCCTGGGTGAGGACAGCGACATCAACATCGCCACCAAGCATCCGGAGTTCCGTGAGTGGAAGTGGATCGAGCCGGAGCAGCTTCCGGACCTGATCGTGCCCTTCAAGCGCGACATGTACCGGCGACTATTGGCCGAGTTCGCGGATTATCTGAATTGAGCGGCGCAAGAACGATTGCCGGAGGCGTGGTTCATGACCTTCCGAACGACCTCCGGGACGAACTGATGGCCCATCCTCGGGCGCTGGCCACGTGGGAGGACATCACCCCCCTCGCCCGCAACGAATGGATCTGCTGGGTAGAGTCCGCGAAGAAGGTCGAGACGCGCCAAAAGCGTATCGCCTGGGGGCGCGAGAATCTGAGCGAGGGAAAGCGCCGGCCCTGCTGCTGGCCGGGCTGCCCGCATCGCTGACTGGGCGGACTATCCCCGCTGTTGCTGAGCCGTGAAATAGCCGATCCCGCCGCCGACGATGGCGCCGAGGATCGGGCCGACAAAGGGAAGCGGGACGGCAACCACGGCGCCGATCGCCGCACCGATGGCTGCTCTTTTGTGGACTGGATTCTCAAGCATCTCTGTGCTCCTCTAACAGTGTGTTATAAAGATAATACACCTGGGAGTCCAGCGATATGGTGTTGAGGCTTTTGGCGACGGCGGCGGCCGTCATCGTCGGATCAAGCGCTTCCGCCGCTCCAGTCCTCGCTCCTCCAACTGAGGTCGTTCCCGAGCTCCAGCAATATGTGAAAATTCCAGGCGGACGGATCGCGCTGACCCA
>JBKPKE010000061.1:0-3827 GCA_046730955.1 Pseudomonadota bacterium | reverse complement strand
GCCTCGACTTGCCTGAGGCGCCTCAGAAGGCTGCTGCCTCTCCGTATCGCGTGCTTGCGCGCAAGTACCGGCCGCAGAACTTCTCCGAGCTCATCGGCCAGGACGCGATGGTGCAGACGCTCGCCAATGCGATTGAGCGGCGGCGAATCGCTCATGCCTTTCTGCTCACCGGTGTTCGCGGGGTGGGCAAGACATCTACGGCTCGCTTGGTCGCGAAGGCGCTCAATTGCGTTGGTCCAGACGGCCAGGGCGGCCCCACGATCAATCCCTGCGGCGTCTGCGAGCAATGCAGAGCGATCGCGGAGGGGCGACACATTGATGTGATCGAAATGGATGCTGCATCACACACGGGTGTGGACGACGTCCGCGAGATCATCGACGCTGTCCGATACGCATCGGTTAGCGCGCGCTATAAAATCTACATCATCGACGAAGTTCACATGCTTTCCAAAAGCGCCTTCAATGCTTTGTTGAAGACTCTTGAGGAGCCGCCTGAACATGTGAAATTCCTGTTCGCGACGACTGAGGTCGACAAGGTCCCCCTCACGGTGCTGTCGCGAACCCAGCGTTTCGACCTGCGTCGAATTCCTGCGGAGAAGCTCACGGTCCACTTTGCCGAGGTCTCAAGAGCTGAAGGCGTCGACGTTGAGGAGGATGCCCTGCGCATGATTGCAAGCGCAGCGGAAGGTTCTGCGCGGGACGGCCTTTCCATTCTCGACCAGGCGATCGCCCATGGAGGCGGTTCGGTTACCGCCGGTCAGGTTCGCGAAATGCTCGGGCTGGCCGATCGCGGTCGAATTCGCCGGCTGCTCGAACATGTGCTCGGGGGCGATGCCGCTGCCACTCTCCACGACTTGGACGAGGCTCACGACCTTGGGATCGAGCCCGGCTCGCTCATTCGGGGCCTCATGGAGGAACTGCATCTCGCCACGCGCACCAAAGCCGGCGTCGTGGCGGAGGCTCTGCCAGCCGAGCAGCGCGAAGCCGCCGAGCGGTTTGCGGATCAGCTGAGCTGGGGCCAGATACACCGCATCTGGCAGATGCTCCTCAAGGGGCTCGCGGACGTTCAAATTGCGCCCGACCCACGAGAGGCAGCGACCATGGCATTGCTGCGTCTGCTGCATGCTGCGGACCTGCCAGACCCTGCAACGGTGCTTGCGCGACTGTCAGGTGACACAGCCTCTGTTCCAGCTACAGCTGGGATGCCGTCAAAGCCTTCCGGGCCAACTGCCGAGCTTCCTTCGGACTTTCCTGCGTTGATCAGTTTGCTCGAAAGTAGCGGCAAGCATCAGCTGGCAGTCCAACTGCATGATCAAGTCGGTCTCGTGCGGTTTGCTCCTCCCGAGCTTGTTTTAAAGCCGATGCGTCCGCTTGGGGGTGACTGGCCGCGCGACCTGTCTTCTGCTCTGAAGTCGGCCACAGGGACATCCTGGCAGGTCTCGCTTTCGGATGAGTCCGGCGAACCCTCGCTTCTCGATCAGGAGAAAATGGCGGAGGAGCGCGTTCGTTCTGAAGTGCTGGCCGATCCCGCAGTCCGTGCCGCGTTCGAGGTCTTCCCGGATGCGTCACTCGAATCATTCGCTACGAAAGGCGCCTAAGATGCCCGATCTCGACCTCAACAAGCTTATGGAAATGGCGCAAAATGCCCAAAACGAGCTGCAGAAGGCCACGCAGAGCCTAGATCAGATCGAAGTGGAGGGCGTTTCCGGCGGCGGACTCGTCAAGGTCCGAGCGACTGCAAAGGGCACGATTCTGGGCGTTTCGATAGACGAAAGCCTGCTTCAACCCTCCGAGAAATCGATGATCGAAGACTTGATCGCGGCGGCCATCAACGATGCTCGGGCAAAGGCGGACCAGGCGGCCAATACAGAGATGCAGAAGGTGACAAGCGGCTTGCCGCTTCCGCCCGGGATGAAGCTTCCCTTCTAGCTGTCATCATCCCGCAAGTTCGCGTCGTTCCGTAGCAAACATAAACGAGTTGTCTCCGCCACTCGCCCTCGTCACAGTTGAAGGGCTGTGTCAGGGAGAGAGCGGTGCAGCTAGGGGCAATGCAGGACTGGCCGCTGCGCGTTACGCGGCTGATCGACCATGCCGAGCGCGAGCATGGCGACATGGAGATCGTGACCGCCTGGGCAGACGGGCGCACGACCCGGACGAACTGGCGCAACGTTGCTTGCGACGCGCGGAAGATGGCGCAGGCGCTCGCGCGGCTAGGCATCAAGCGTGGAGATCGCGTGGCCACCCTGGCCATGAACCACGAGCATCACCTGATCGCCTGGTACGGCTCGACCGGGATGGGGGCCATCCTCCACACTATCAACCCGCGACTCTTCGACGATCAGCTGGAATTCATTGCGAACCATGCGGAGGATCGCGTTCTGCTCTACGACCGCGCGTTTACGCCGATCGTCGAACGCATGAAACCCAGGTGGAAGACGATCGAGCAATACATCTGTTTCGATCCAGATCCCGGTCAGCCCAGCTTCCGTAAATGGATCGACTCGGAAGACGGGAACTACACTTGGGTCGACGGCGACGAGCGTGAGCCGATCGGACTCTGCTATACCAGCGGAACGACGGGCAATCCGAAGGGCGTGCTCTATGAGCACCGCTCGACCATGTTGCACACGCTTGCTCAGTGCAGTCCGGACATCATGGGGCTTTCTAAACAGGCGGTCGTGCTTCCGATCGTGCCGATGTTCCACGCCAATGCGTGGGGGGTGCCGTGGGCTGCTCCTGCGACGGGCGCGAAGCTTGTCCTCTCGGCCGACTATCGTCCCGAGAAGATGTGCCAGCTCTTCCATGACGAGAAAGTCACGCACTCGGCCGGAGTTCCCACGGTCTGGCTGACCATGATCGACCATATCGAACGGACGGGCGCAGAGCTCGGTCCGTTGAAGCAAGTGACGATCGGAGGCTCGGCGGCTCCGCGCGCGATGATCCGTTGGCTTCGCGCGCGTGGTGTGCAGGTCGGTCACGCATGGGGGATGACCGAGACGTCCCCGATCGGCACGTGCGGCGCCCCGCCCGCGGGCTTCGAAGATCTCAACGACGACGAGCAGGTCGAATATATCGCGCGGCAGGGCAGGGTGCCGTTCGGCGTCGAACTTCGCGTCGTGGACGATGAGGGGAATGTGCAGCCCCGCGACGGAAAGTCCTCCGGCCGCCTTCAGTGCCGCGGCCCGTGGGTCGTGAAGCGCTATTTCAAGGCCGAGCAGGACGCGACTGATGAGGAGCAATGGTTTGATACGGGGGATGTCGCTTGCCTTCATCCGGACGGCACAATGCAGATCACGGACCGCTCGAAGGATGTGATCAAGTCCGGCGGCGAATGGATCAGCTCGATCGAACTCGAGAATACGGCCGTAGCACTACCGGGCGTGGCCGAGGCGGCCGCCATCGGAATTCCTCATCCCTTATGGGACGAAAGGCCGCTCCTCTGCGTGGTCCGGGCCAACGACAGCAATATCTCCGCCGATGAGATCATCAGCCACTTGAGGAAGCACGTGGCCTCGTGGTGGGTGCCTAACGCGATCGAATTTGTCGAAGAGCTGCCGCACACGGCAACAGGAAAGCTCTCGAAGCTTCAGCTACGTGAGCGTTTCAAGGATTATCGCTTCGCCGATGCGCAGGAGATGGTCGGCCGCGGCTGACTGGGCTGGAAATTAGGCGTCCCATCGCCTAACTCGCCGTCAATTCCCGCACTCCTGAAGGACAGATCGCGACCCCATGGCCGCCCAATATGCTTTTGTAATGAAGGACATGACCAAGTCCTTTCCCGGCGCCCAGAAGCCGGTTCTGAGTCACATCAACCTGCAATTCTATCA
>JBKPKE010000060.1:0-15586 GCA_046730955.1 Pseudomonadota bacterium | reverse complement strand
CGTCGGTGCCGACGAGGTTCTTGCGATATTTGGTCTCGGCCCAGGTCAAGCCCGCGTTGAGCGCGAGGTCGCGGACCGGGTTCCATTGGGCCTCCAGCTCGACGCCTTGCGAGCGGACGCCCCAACCCACGTCATCCTTGTCGCAGGCACCGGTCAAAGCGGCCGGGTTCAGGTTGAAGTTCGCGCCTGGCTGGATAACCGGCGGAATGAAGTTGTCGGCTCCCGGAACGACGCTTTGGTCGCGGTCGGCGCCGTTCAAATCCTTCGAACAGCCGTTGATGTTCTGGACGATGAAGACCGTGCCGTCGAACGTGTTCAGCTGGAAGTTGCTGAAATATTCGCGGAACACCGCGAAGTTGAACAGCACTCCACGGTGGGCATATTTACCGCCGATCTCGAAGGCGTCGACCGTCTCCTGATCGAACTGCAGATTGCCGACGAGGGACTCCGCTCCGCCTAATTGCGCGAAGGGAACGCTCGGAGGCGTCAGCCCCTTGAAGGCCGACCGGTCGAGGTTGAAGCCACCAGCTTTATATCCACGCGAATAGCTCGCGTAGAACATGAGGTCGTCGTTCGGCTTGTAGGACAGCACGCCCGTGCCGGTGAACTCGCCTTCCGAACGACTGTCGTCGACCGACACGCCATTGAGCTCGGCTGTGGAGTTGCCGACGCAAGACAGTCCGAGAATGGCCTGGGAAACAGTGAACAGTCCGCCCGTCTGGAAGAACGGATTGGGACTGCCATCCGGCAGGGTGGGAGTGACGAACGCTCCCAGAAGCCCCTGGTTGGCAGTGCAGACGCCGTTGTCATTGTGGAACGTGGCGTCGAAATCCTTGCTCTCGTGCGTATAGCGAAGACCGACGGTGATATCGAACTGCGGAGTCACATGAAAGATATTATGGGTGAAGAGCGCCCAGTTCTTGCTGGTCTGGTTGTAGACGTCGTCCCCGCCGAGGCCGTTCAGGGAATCGAGATTATCCAGCGCCGCGACGACGAGCGGGCCAGCAACTGCGCCAAAGGGTGACGGGATATTGAACGGCGGCCCGGCGAGAGCCCCGCTAAGCACCAATCGGGTCGTCGGGCTCAGGCAGTCAGGACTGCCCGGACTGTAGGAGCCCGAAAGGCTGCCAGGCGAGACGATGCGGCAGTTTGCGAACCGACCGTACTGCTCTCCGAACTTGAGGTTGTCGGTGACCTTCAGGTCCTCATGCGCGTAATAGCCACCGACGAGCCAGTCGAGCTTGTCCGCGAAGGCATTGCCTTGGAACCGCAACTCCTGGGAGAAAGTATTGAACCGGCGACCGGCTCCGCCCGGATCGCGGTAGAGGAGGTCGACCGTGCTGTAGTCCACGTCGCCGCCCTGGTCCGCGTCATAATGGCGGTAGGCGGTGATGGACGTCAGCGTCGCGGCCCCGAAATCGTAATCGGCTTGCCCCGATAGACCCCAGTCCCGCGTCTTACCTGAATAACTGCGGCCCGGAGTCACCGAAACGTCGCGGCGGTAGCCCGAATGCAGTGCCGTCAGGTCCTGACCAAGGGCGGCGAGCACGTTCACGATATTGTTGCCGCCATCGTTCGTCCGAAGAGCCGGCTGTCCGGCGCCGCCAGTGCCCGGCTGCGTGAAGGGCGGCGGTCCCGGGATGGCCTCGTTCAGCAGGCCGATGTCCGAATTGACGGTGTTGTCGACGTAGACCGCGCCGCAGCACCGTTCCTTGCGCCACGTATAATCGCCGATCACACGAATCGAGAGCTGGTCGTTCGGCTCGAACAGCAACTGGCCGCGAGTGAAAACGCGGTTGCGGTTATTGATGGTCGTGTCGTTAGCCTTGTCGTCGTAGAAGCCGTCGCGCTTCACCCAGACGGCGTCGATGCGGGCCGCCAGCGTATCGCTGAGACCGCCGGTTACTCCGCCGGCGAGCCGGCGAAGATCGTAGTTGCCGAGCGTCAGTTCGCCGTAGGCCTCCGGCGTGAACGAAGGCCGCTTCGAGATGATGTTGATGAGGCCGGCCGAAGCGTTGCGGCCGAACAAGGTGCCCTGAGGACCGCGAAGAACTTCGACGCGGTCGATCTCGCCAAGCTCGTTCAGGCCGATACCGGAACGGGAGCGATAGACGCCGTCGATGAAGACGGCGACCGAGCTTTCGAGGCCCGGGTTGTCACCGACCGTGCCGATACCGCGGATACGCGCCGAGCCGTTCGCTTCCGTGCCCGTCGAAGAAACGAGCAGCGAAGGAGCAAGCTGGTTCAGCTGGCGAATGTCGGTCGCGCCGCTGTTCTGCATTTCCTCGCCGCCGACCGCGGTCACGGCGATCGGCACGTCCTGAAGCACCTGGCGGCGGCCCTGAGCCGTAATGATGATCTCACCCGGCTGCGCGTCCGCGGCAGCCTGTGCGTTCTCATCGACCGCGGCCTGCTCCGTCGGCGACGGCTCCGCGGCCGCGGGCGCCTGACTGGTATCCTGAGCGAACGCCGGAGTCGTGATTGCGGTAAGGCCTGCCGACAGCAGCCAAACGGACTTGCGCATTGATTTCTCCCCGTTGCGCCGCTCTCCCAAACGGCGGATGCCGAACGCTAATCCAGCCGTAGCCTCAAGGGAAGCAAGGGGTGGGTTAACGGAGAAACAATGGCGCGCCGTTGCTGCACAATTGCAACAGCGGTTTCGGGGCCGTCACGGATTCCGTAGCGTCAGCCAAGCTCAATCGCCGGCGTCAAGCGTAGCTTTCGAGATAGCCGCAACGCCTGCAGCGAAACGTCGCGACATCGAGCTTTTTCTTTCGCCGAGTCTTGAGGCCGGTCCACATGCTCTTCTCGGGCTCGCCGGCGATCCATTTGCCGACCGTGAATCGGCCATGCGCTTCGTCGAGGATGAAACCCCGCTCCATCGAGCCCTGGCATCGCGGGCAAGTCAGGGAGCTGGGCCCGGCCACCTACTTGGGTGCGAGCACCATCAGCATCTGGCGGCCTTCCATGCGCGGATGCGCTTCGACCTTCGCCATTTCGGCAGTCTGCTCCTGGACTCGGCGGAGCACGGCCATGCCGAGCTCGCCGTGCGCCATTTCACGGCCGCGGAAGCGCATGGTGACCTTCACCTTGTCCCCTTCCTCGAGGAACTCGACGACCTTCTTCATCTTCACGTCATAATCGTGGTCGTCGATGTTGGGACGCATCTTGATCTCCTTGATCTCCTGCGTCTTCTGCCGCTTACGCTGCTCGTTGGCCTTCTTCTGGGCCTCGTACTTGTAGCGGCCGATATCGAGAAACTTCGCCACGGGCGGATCGGAGTTCGGCGAAATCTCGACAAGGTCGAGGCCAACTCCCTGCGCCTGCTCGAAAGCCTCGCGCGTATACATCACGCCCAGGTTTTCGCCATTCTCGTCGATCACCCGGACCTTCTGGGACTGGATGAACTCGTTGTAGCGGGGGCCGGTAAATTGCGGCGGCTGTTGCGCTCGGCGCGGATAGGGCGGGGGTATAGTCTAGTCTCCAAATTGCTTATGCGAACAGCGGCGACGTAAGCACTCCCGCCCCTGTTGAAAAGTCCGCGCGCGGTCAGCGCATCATTTTTGCCGCTTGCTGTGGCGAAGAGTCGTCAGGCTGAAGGCAGAGCGGGTAGAGGCCACAAGCTGCCGCTGGGACGGCCCAGCACGCCAGCAGCCGCCCGATGCAGGACTTCGGGCCCGAGTCTCCCCTCCTTCGTTGCACGATCGAGCCATTGTTCGATTGATCCCCCGGTATCATGCCACCGATCCTGTCGAAGCAACGCATAAAGCCCAGCCGCAAGCACGTGCATACCGTCGTCCGCCTTGTTCCAGCGATCTCCAGGATTTCGGGCGAATCCTAAAGCCTCCGCGATCATTTGATCGAGCGCTTGGCAGATATCTTCGTTCAGATAGCCATCGAGAGTCGTATAGCCCCAACGCGGATCATGGTCGCGGACTATGCGGTTCACGAGCTGATCCTTCGCGAGGACAGCCAGCGCATTCTTGGCCACGGCGCCTTCGAGATCGATTGGCGGGTGAAGGAGCTCGTGCCCCGCGATCCGGAGCGTTGTCGTCAGGTTATAATCTGCGGCCTGGAGGAAGCGCTGTCCCTGGACCCGGACGCCATGCGGCTTTGAGAAATAGAGCAGGACGATGCTGATCGTTGGATCGAATGTCAGTCCGGTCAGCTTCTGCTGCAACCGAACCACGTCATAATCCGACAATCCATGCCCCAGCTCTGTCGCACGAGCTTCTAGCTTTGACCCCAGCAGCTGACGTCGATATCCCGCGAAGTCCGCTCCGCGCATCGCAGTGAACACTTTCATCAATCGAGGCGCGGCACTCGTGAACCAATCCCAACTCTTCTTGTCCCAATATCGGCTCGCTTGGAGAGGCGGCCGGATCCGGGCCTCCGAATCAGCCAGGGCAGCGACCACGGAATCGATCGTGGAGACGCCCGCGCCTGAGAGGATTGTCGCAAGATTGGGCCACAAGAGGCCGAAGTCTTCGCGATCGGCTTCCTTTTGAAGTGAAACCAAGTCCTCGCGGATCTCTGTCGGGAAGCGGGGCAGGAAACTCGACGCCTCTTTCGCATAATATTTGAGGTAAAGTTCGCCGCCTGACAATGCTCCGATAAAGGCGATTGCGTCGAATGCTTCGGACACCGAAACATCCCATTTGGTGAGCATGGGCTCTTTGCTCACTTGGGCAAGCAGCCGAGAATTGGGCCATGGTGCGAGGCTGGAAGCGCCCAAGGCAGCGCTCGCGGCGAGGAAATGACGACGGTTCATGAACGCGTTTTACGGGGCTTCGCTCGGAGCAGTCTTGAACGGACTTAGCGAAGCCGCCGCAGGTCCCTTGGCGTGACTGCAAACAACTGGGCAATCGTTCGAGTCATGTGGGACTGGTCAGCAAAGCCCGAGGCTGCGGCAACCGCGCTCAGTTCGTCCGAGGATCCACGAATCCTCCGAGCCGCTCGTGCGGCCATCTGCTCGAGCCGGAATCGTTTGGGTGACACACCGTAGGCCAGACGGAACCCCCTGCTCACGGATGCAACATGAAGTCCATGAGCCTCGGACCATTCTGCTAGCGACCTGGAATTGTGACCTGACAATTCGGCGGCGAGCATGTCCGGCCAATCGCTTCCGCGGTTATCGGCTTCCCTGAACATCGCATGGAATGCCTCGCGACCCTCAATCGGAGAGCGCTCGAAAGCACGCACAACCGTGTCGAGGTCGGCGACACGGCCAAACGCGGCGTTCAAAGGACGTTCGAGCGGGATGTTGATGAACGCTGCACCAGTGGCACCGATTTGATCGTCGTGTCCGTCGAAGGCGCGGTGGACCAACACGTCTCCTGCCTCCGCGGTATGGCGTCCGCGGTCGCCATTCTCGCGGCAGGTCCCGCTAACCAACAACGCGGCATAGGCGCCCAGGTGGTGATGCCGTTCGAACCTGCGGCACGGCTCATTCCATCGAACTTCCTGACCCGGAAGAACGAGCGGCATCAGCTCTGACGCAAATCGGGCGGAACAGCTTCCCCGGTGATCATCGAGATGGCCTCGTCGACCGACATGACCAGCTGACGCTCGTCCGAGCCCAGGCGGCGCAGGGCGACTGTGCCCTCTTCCGCCTCGCGTTTGCCCACCACCAGCAGCAGCGGGACCTTCTTCAAGGAGTGCTCGCGCACCTTGTAGTTGATCTTTTCGTTGCGCAGGTCGGTCTCGACGCGGATTCCGCGCTGAACGAATTTGGCCGCGACCTCCTTGGCGTAATCGTCGGCGTCAGAAACGATCGTGGTCACCACGACCTGCACCGGTGCGAGCCAGAGCGGGAACTTGCCAGCGAAATGTTCGATCAGGATACCGAGGAAGCGCTCGAAAGTACCGATGATCGCGCGGTGGAGCATGACAGGCCGGTGCTTTTGCCCGTCCTCGCCGATGTAGTGGGCATCCAGCCGCTCGGGCAAAACGGTATCCGTCTGGATCGTGCCGACCTGCCACCTGCGTCCGATCGCATCGGTCAAATGGAACTCGAGCTTCGGTGCATAGAATGCCCCCTCGCCCGGCAGTTCCTCCCAGCCGAACTCTTCGGTGTTGCGACCGGTCGCGGCAACGGCGTCGCGCAGCGACTGTTCCGACCAGTCCCACATTTCGTCCGAGCCGAAACGCTTGTCCGGACGAAGTGCGAGCTTGATCGCGTAGCTGTCGAAGCCGAGGTCGCGATAAACGCTGTCGAGCAGGTCGCAGAAGGCCACGACTTCCTCGATCAACTGATCCTCGCGCACAAAGATATGCGCGTCGTCCTGCGTGAACTGGCGAACCCGGAGGATTCCGTGGAGCGCGCCGTGCGGTTCGTTGCGGTGGCAGCAGCCAAACTCGGCGAGCCTGAGCGGCAGATCGCGGTAGCTCTTGATGCCTTGGTTGAAGATCAGGACATGCGCCGGACAGTTCATTGGCTTCAGCGCCATGAGGTCCGCGTCGCCCGACAGAATGGGCTGATCCTCCTCCACCTCCTCGTCGGATCCGTGGGGGATCTCGTCGGGGACGATGAACATGTTCTCGCGATACTTGCCCCAGTGGCCGGAGCGCTCCCACTGGCGCGCGTCCATCAGCTGGGGAGTTTTGACCTCGAGGTAACCGGCCGCGTCGAGGCGCCGGCGCATGTAAGCTTCCAGCTCGCGCCAAATGATATAGCCGTTCGGGTGCCAGAAGACACTGCCGTGCGCCTCGGCCTGAAGATGAAAGAGGTCCATCTCCTGGCCGATCTTGCGGTGGTCCCGCTTCGCCGCTTCCTCGATTCGGACGAGATAGGCGTCGAGCTGTTTCTTGTTGAGCCAGGCTGTGCCGTAGATGCGGCTCAGCATCGGGTTCTTCGGGTCGCCGCGCCAGTAGGCGCCGGACACGCGGGTCAGCTTGAAGGCGCTGGGATCGAGCTTGCCGGTCGAGGCGAGGTGCGGCCCGCGGCAGAGGTCGATCCAGTCGGCGGGGCCGTGGCCGGTCTTGTACATGGTGATCGGCTCGCCCTCGGGCAGCTCCATCACCCATTCCGCCTTGAAGGTCTCGCCGTGGTCGATGAAGAATTGGCGGACGCGTTCCCGGTCCCAGACCTCGCGGACGAGAGGCTTGTCGGCAGCGATGACGCGCCGCATCTCCTCCTCGATCGCCGGAAGGTCTTCCTCGGTGAATGGTCCCCGCCCCGGCGCCGGAGCGAAGTCGTAATAGAAACCGTCGTCGGTCGCCGGGCCGAAGGTGATCTGCGTTCCCGGGAAGATGTTCTGGACCGCCTCAGCGAGGACATGCGCAAAATCGTGGCGGACGAGCTCGAGAGCATCCTTCTCGTCGCGCGACGTGATCAGCGCGAGGTTCGCATCCCCTTCAAACGGCCGCATGATGTCGCGCACTTCGCCGTCTACCTTCGCGGCGAGCGCGGCCTTGGCAAGGCCGGGGCCGATGGCAGCGGCGACGTCGGCGGGCGTGGAGCCCTCGGGCATCTCCCGCACCGAGCCGTCTGGAAGGGCGATCTTGAACATCTTCGTCATCGTGCGCGCATGTAGCGACGACGGCGTGTCTCCTCAACCGAACCGAATTTGTCAATGTTCCTTGACATGATACCAAGGATTAAGTAAAGCGTCCTTGTCATTTGGACAAAGGAGCTTGACAGATGCTTGCCTCGAAACGGAGTGACTGGACCCCGGCACAGCGGGCTCACACCCGGCGCATCCTTTGGTTGCTGCTGGTCTATGCGATCATCCTGCCGCCGCTGGTTTGGGTGCGCGCAAACACTGCCGTCGCAGGTTACATTCCGGCATTGATGGCGATCGCGGCATCCCTTCCGGTGCTCGGCATTTTCGCGAGCTGGGGGCGCTACGTGTCCGACGAGAAGGACGAATATCACCATGCGATCGTCCTTCGCCGCATCGCCGTCGCGACCAACGCGACGATGGGCGCTGCCGTCGTCTGGGGTTTCCTCCAGGCCTTCGGCGTCATGCCATTGGTCGAAGCTTATTGGATCCCGCTCGTCTGGGTGGTCATCCAGGGCATGTTTGCCTGCATCGCCGGCTTCGGCGGCCGCGGCAACGAGCAATAAGCGATGGAAAATCGACTCCGCGTTCTCCGCGCTGAGCGCAACTGGAGCCAGCTGGACCTGGCCGAGCGCCTCGACGTCTCGCGTCAGAGCGTCAATGCGATCGAGACGGGCAAATATGACCCGTCGCTGCCACTCGCATTCCGAATCGCCGAGCTTTTCGGCCTCGCGATCGAGGAAGTTTTCGAATCCCCTAGTCGCCGCAGCTCGAAAGCCATCTAGGCCGGCTGGCGAGTGACCCCCATCGCTTCGTCGATGATGGTTTCCGCCTGCTGGAAGAGCTGAGTGTCCACGATGACGCCCGACGCACCGGCGTTGTCGTGGACCTGCTCCGGGCGCGACGCTCCAATGATGGCCGAAGCGATGTTCGGCTCGCGAAGTACCCACGCCAGGGCGAATTGAGCCATCGTCAGACCCGCTTCCTCGGCGATCGGCCTGAGGCGCTGAACCGAGCGCAGCAGCTCCGGCTCCATGAGACGGCTGATGAAGCCACCCATCTCCTGGCTGGTTGCGCGGGTTCCCGGCGGCGGCGGCTGATCGGGATCATACTTGCCCGTAAGCACGCCCTGCCCAAGCGGCGACCAGACGATTTGCGAAATGCCATTGGCCGCCGAGATGGGGATGACTTCCTCTTCGGGTTCGCGCCAGACGAGTGAATATTGCGGCTGGCTGGAGACCCATTTCGCGAAGCCGCGAGACTTTGAAATTTCGAGCGACTCACGGATCTTGTCCGCGGGCCATTCCGAAAAGCCGATGTAACGGACCTTGCCGCTGTCGACGGCGCGAGTGAGCGCTTCCATCGTCTCTTCGAGCGGGCTGCCGCTGTCGAAGCGATGGCACTGGTAAAGGTCGATAACGTCCGTCTGCAGGCGGTTAAGCGAAGCATCGAGCTGCTTTTCAATCTGCGCTCGCGATAGTCCGTAGTCGGTATCGGTCATCGGGAAGAAAAGCTTCGTCGCGAGAACATAGCTGTCGCGTGGGCGGCCCTTCAGGGCGTCGCCCAAGAATGTCTCGGCGGCGCCGCGGCCGTAGATGTTCGCCGTGTCGATGAAGTTGATCCCGACGTCGAACGCGGCGTCCACGCAGGCCCGCGCCTTCTCCGCTTCGACTCCCACCCCGTAGGTCAGCCAGGATCCGAGCGAGATTTCGGAGACCTCAAGGTCACTCTCGCCGAGCTTGCGGTATTTCATGTGCGGGGTCCTTTCGCCGGATGCCTGAACGCGCCGTCATCTAGGTAGCTTCGTCGGTGTTCGGTAGGCCAATCGGCATTTCGAGACCTGGAATTAGGGGCAAGTCCCGATGGCACCGCGCCTGCGCCCATGATTGGCCGTTCAAACAGAGCGGAGGCACAAGATGAACGTCGTCACTCAGGAGCCATTCGAAGCCCAAACCGGACCGGCGAAACCGAAAAGGACCGTTGAGCCGCGTCCGAGGGAGCGGAAATCGCCGGAGAAGCTCTCTCGGAAGGACTATGAGAAAAAGCTTCTGAAGCTCCAGACCGAACTTTGCTACGTTCAGGACTGGGTCCGCGAGACCGGCGCCCGCATCGTTATCGTGCTGGAAGGACGCGACACCGCCGGCAAGGGCGGCTTGATCAAACGTATGACCGAACGGGTAAGCCCTCGCACCTTCCGCGTCGTGGCCCTGAGCGCTCCGAACGAGCGTGACCGGACGAAGCTCTACCTTCAGCGCTACATCGAACATTTTCCGGCGGGCGGCGAAATCGTGATCTTCGATCGCAGCTGGTACAACCGGGCCGGCGTCGAACGGGTCATGGGCTACACGAAGACAGAGGAGGTCGAGCGCTTCCTTGAGAATGTGCCCAAGTTCGAGCGCTGGCTCGTGGAATCCGGCACCATCCTCATCAAGTTGTGGCTCGAGGTCGGGATGGACGAGCAGGATCGCCGGTTCCGCCAGCGGATCGAGGACCCGCTGAGGCAGTGGAAGCTCAGTCCGATGGACGTGAAATCCTATTCCCGCTGGTACGATTATTCGCGCGCCCGGGATGCCATGTTCGAGGCAACCAGCACGTCATTCGCGCCGTGGTACGTAGCGATCAGCGACGACAAGAAGAGGGCGCGCCTCAACGGCATCAAACACATCCTGTCCAAGATCCCGTACGAGAAGGTAAAACGGGAGAAGGTCCACCTGGGCAAGAGATCGAAGAAGCACCGCTATGACGACAAGCTCAATCTTCATAAAATAAAGCTTGTCCGGGAGGTCTTCTGACGTCCCCGAGGCATGGGACGGCAAGGTGCAAACCAACCTAGTCGACAGCAGCAGCGAAAAAGCTCTGGCGCCGAGTGACGTAGCGGCGGCGCAGCGCCGGTCCTGGGCAGATTGGCTGCCCGGCCTGAAAACATTGCGCGAATATCGACTGGGCTGGCTGCGCAACGACGTCGTCGCGGGCATCGTCCTCTCGACGATGCTGGTTCCGGTCGGGATCGCCTACGCCGTCGCGTCGGGCGTGCCGGCGATCTACGGACTCTATGCGACGATCGTCCCGCTCATCGCATATGCGCTTTTCGGACCGAGCCGGATCCTGGTCCTCGGACCCGATTCCTCGCTTGCGCCCATTATTCTTGGCGTCGTGCTGGCCCAATCGGGCGGAGATCCCGCGCGTGCCGTGGCGCTTGCCAGCGCCATGGCGGTCGTTGCCGGCGCCGCCTGCATCGTCGCGGGCATCGTAAAGCTCGGCTTCATCACCGAACTTCTCTCCAAACCAATCCGCTACGGATACATGAACGGGATTGCACTGGCCGTCCTGATCAGTCAGCTGCCGAAGCTGTTCGGATTCAAGATCGAAAGCGCCGGTCCGATCCGCGACCTGTGGTCCATCGTTCAGGCGGTTGCAGCGGGCGAGCCGAACTGGGCCGGCACGGCGCTCGGCCTTGCTACGCTAGTGCTGATCCTCGTCCTCAAGGCGCACAAGAGAATGGGCGCTATCCTCGTGGCCGTCGTCGCAGCCATGCTGGCCGCTGCCTGGTTCGACCTGTCCGAGCGCTACGGCGTGAAGGTTCTGGGAGCAGTACCACAAGGACTGCCGGAGTTTGCGATACCGTGGCTTGCCGCCAGCGATCTCGTGCCGATCCTTGCCGGCGGGATCGCCGTCGCCATCGTCGCCTTCGCCGACACCAGCGTGCTGTCGAGGACGTTTGCCGCGCGCACTGGAACGCGTGTCGACCCCAATCAGGAAATGATTGGCCTAGGCGCCGCCAACCTCGCTGCAGGGCTCTTTCAGGGATTCCCGATCAGCAGCAGCTCGTCGCGAACCCCCGTCGCGGAAGCGGCTGGCGCAAAGACGCAGTTGACGGGCGTCGTCGGCGCGCTGGTCGTCGCCCTGGTCATCGTCGCCACGCCGAACCTCTTCAAGGATCTGCCCTATTCGGCACTCGCGGCAGTCGTCATCGCAGCGGCCATCGGCCTGTTCGAGATCGGCGATCTGGCGCGCATCTATCGCATCCAAAACTGGGAGTTCTGGCTTTCGATCCTTTGCACCGTGGGCGTTGCGACGTTCGGCGCGATTCCGGGCATCGGAATAGCGATCGCCCTCGCCGTCATCGAGTTCCTCTGGGATGGGTGGCGCCCGCACTGGGCCGTGCTCGGGAAGCCAGACGACGTCGACGGCTATCACGACATTGCGCGCTATCCCGCGGCAAAGCTTGTGCCGGGACTAGTCCTCTTTCGCTGGGATGCGCCATTATTCTTCGCCAATGCCGAACTGTTCAACCAGCGCGTTCTCGACGCGATCGCGGCGTCGCCGACGCCGGTCCGGCGGGTCATTGTCGCCGCCGAACCGATCACCAGCATCGATGTCACGTCCGCGGATTCACTGGCGGAGCTTGATGGAGCTCTCAAGGTGGACGGGATCGAGCTCTGCTTCGCCGAACTTAAGGACCCGGTGAAAGACAAGCTTGAGCGATTCGGACTTCTGGCCGAATTTGGCAAAGCGCGTTTCTACCCCACCAAGGAATCGGCTGTCCTGGCGTACGTGCGAGCGGAAGCCGGTCGCGGTTGATCGCACTGGCAATCCGAAGATGAATTTGCTTCTGGGTGGAGATGACCCAGCTCGCATTCCTCGAGCGCGCCGACGGCCCGCGCATCGCATTCCGGCCTCGCGAAGGAGACGAGCCGACCCTCCTGTTTCTTCCGGGCTACGCGTCCGACATGGAAGGATCGAAAGCACTCGCACTCGACGCCTTTGCGGAACGCCAAGGCCTGTCCATGCTTCGCTTCGATTATTCCGGCACGGGTTCATCGGAGGGGCAATTCGAGGACGCCACCCTGGATCGCTGGGCCGACGAGGCGACACTCATTCTCGACGAATTCGCGCGCGGGCCGGTTGTTGCGATCGGTTCATCCATGGGCGGGTGGATTGCGCTGCATCTTGCGCTTCTCCGTCCCGAACGGATCGCGGCATTGGTAGGCATCGCGGCCGCGCCTGACTTTACGGAATGGGGATATTCCGATGCGTTGAAGGATCGCCTCGCGGCTGGCGAAACACTGCGCTTCGAACTTCCCGATGGCGGAGCTAACGTAACCTCGAGCGGATTCTGGCGTTCGGGCCAGTCCATGCGGCTTCTCGACCAGGAAATAGCGATCGATTGCCCGGTAAGGCTGATCCACGGCGACCGGGACGAGGACGTGCCCCTGGACATAGCATTCCGCCTCAAGGACCGGCTGCGTTCAGCGGACGTGCAGGTCAACGTGATCAAAGGCGGCGGACATCGCCTGTCGGAGCCGCACGAGATCGACGCGATCCTGCGCACCGTCGCCGCACTGGTGGAGCCAGCAACTTGATCCTCTTTATCGCCGCCGCGCTTGCCGCTGCCGCCCCAACGCCATCGAAATGCTCCGACGTCGTAACGAGCGAGGGGTTGGTCTGCCGCGCGCTAGAAGCAAGCAACTCCGGCCAGCCCGATGCCGCGGCCACCGCGTTCGAGCAGGCTGCGGAGGCGCAGACTAAAAATCCAGCCGAGAAGGCGCGTCTCTGGGCAGCCGCCGGCAACATGTGGATCGCTGCAGGCCAGTCCGGGAAGGCGGCCGTCGCCCTCGACAAGGCGCTGGCCAGCCCGCAGCTCCAAGCCGAGCAGCGGGGTGAAGCACTCCTCGATCGCGCCCGTGCCGCTGAGGCCCAGAACGATCTGAAGACAGCGCGCGCCAAAGTCACCGAAGCGGCCCTGACGATCTCCAGCGACCCCTTCCTCTGGTATTTCTCCGCTGCGCTGGCGATCCGCGAGAACGACGCGGCAACGGCGAAGACGGCAATCGGCAAGGCGCTGAGTCTCGCGCCGGACGATCCGACCATCCTGTTCGAGGCGGGGCACGTGTTCGAGTTCGCCGGGCAAACGGAGGAGGCGCGTCGATACTGGTCGCAGGCCCGCGACGCCGATCCCAACGGGGCCGCCGGCAAGGCGGCAAGCCAGGCTCTTGCGATGCTGCCCGTGCTGCCGGCCGACGGTGCGGCCGGGCCTCCGAAAAAGCCTGCGCCCGTTCCTCATCCCAAGTCGTAGTCGATCGTCGTCACGACGCGGACCTTCTGGGTCATGGAAGAACACCCCGCGTTCGTCGTAATGCAGACGACTACCGGTCACGATCGCCGGTCGCAGTCGTCAATGAACCGTGCATTTATAGCGATGAAATGAGTAGGACGAAATGAAATTCCTGCACAGCATGATCCGCGTGTCGGATCCCGACGCCACTGTTGCATTTTTCCGACTGCTCGGCCTCGAGGAGCGGCGCCGCATGGAGAACGAGGCCGGCCGCTTCACCCTGATCTTCCTCGGGGCTCCCGGCGACGAGGGCGGCGAGGTCGAGCTAACCTACAATTGGGGCCAGGAAGGCTACGCCTGCGGCCGAAATTTTGGCCACCTCGCCTACCAGGTGGATGACGTCTACGGCACCTGCCAGCGACTGATGGATGCGGGGGTCACGATCAACCGCCCGCCGCGCGACGGGCACATGGCCTTCGTGCGGACCCCCGACAACATCTCGATCGAGCTGTTGCAGAAGGGTGGATCGCTGTCGCCGGCAGAGCCTTGGGCGTCGATGCCGAATACGGGCGAATGGTGATGCTCGAGGTCGTCGCGGTACCGGTACTCACCGACAATTACGTCTGGCTGATCCACAACAACGAAACCGACGAGACCGCCGCGGTTGACCCTTCGGTCGCCGATCCAGTGCTGGATGCTGTGGCGGCGAAAGGTTGGTCGCTCACACAAGTGCTCAACACACACTGGCACCCGGACCATACGGGAGGAAATCAGGGCATCCAGGCCGCCACGGGCAGTCCGATCGTCGCTCCGGCGGAAGCCGAACGGGTCAGCACGGTTGATCGCGTTGTAGCTGAAGGCGATCGCGTGACGGTTGCCGGTGCCGAGGCAGTCGTTTGGGACATTCCCGCTCATACGGCGGGCCATGTCGCTTATTACTTTGAGGTCGAAGGCATGATCTTTGTCGGCGACACCATGTTCGCCATGGGCTGTGGACGGCTGTTCGAGGGCACTGCCGAGCAGATGTATTCGAACATGCGGCGGATCGCCGGCTTGCGCGGCGATGTCCGCATCTATTGCGGGCACGAATATACGCTCGCCAACGGTCGCTTCGCCGAGCATGCCGAGCCGGGGAACAGTGCAGTGAAGGAACGGATCGTCCAGGTGAAGTCGTTGCGGGACCAGGGGCTGATCACGCTCCCGACTACGGTCGCACAGGAACGTGAAACCAATCCCTTCGTTCGCGCCACTAACACGAAGGAGTTCGCGCGTCTCAGGGCAGCAAAAGACAGCTTCCGTTAAGCTGTCCGGGCGCTTTAGAAATCGTTCGACACCCGAAAGGAGTCTAGCAATGCGCGCAATTCCGCTTCTCCTGACGGCGGCCGCGCTTGCCGGCTGCACGACAGAGCCACCGACGGCCACCCGCTCGCCTGAGGCCCAGGCCAAGTTCGCACAACTGACCGCCGGACGGGTCCCGGGCAAGCCCATCACCTGCCTGCCGCCCTATCTGACGAATGACATGGTCACGATCGACGAGAGCACTGTCGTCTTCAAGCAAGGTGGTACGGTCTACGTGAATCACCTGCTCGGACCGTGCAGCGGACTGGATAGCGGCTTCTACACTCTGGTTACACGAAGCCATGGATCGGGAATGTGCCGCGGCGACATCTCGCACGTATCGGACATTCGCACAGGCACGATTGTCGGCTCGTGCGCGATCGGCGACTTCGTACCGTACAAGACGGCGGCGCGCTGATTACTTCGGGTAAAGGGCGTCCAGTCGTTCGCCGTACTTTTGTTTGATGATGTGACGCCGTATCTTGAGCGACGGCGTCAGCTGCTCATTGTCTGTCGTGAAGGCCTCATCGGCGACGATGAAGCGGCGCACTCGCTCGATCACCGACAAGTCGGCATTCACCTTGTCCACTGCCTTTGACAGCCTCTGCTGCAGGTCGGGGTTGTTCGCATATTCGGCTTCGGGCACGAGCAGCGCGACGAGGTAGGGCCTGCGGTCGCCGTAGACCATCGC
>JBKPKE010000059.1:0-23655 GCA_046730955.1 Pseudomonadota bacterium | reverse complement strand
AGCCATGACCGCATTATTGATCCAGCCGGCATGCTCCCATCCGAAGACGTAGTCCTCGCCGGGGAACTGCCGCAGGAAGAGCAGGTCCATGTCGCACCAGGGGCTGAACCCCTTGGAGAGCAAATGATAACGCCAGAAATTGGCCCCCAGCGCGACAGCGCCCGTATCGGCATAAGTGATGAGCTTCTCGCGCGGCATGATGTCCGCGGCGTCGCGAAGTTCGACTCCTTCGGGGACGCCTTTCAGCTTGTCGGGTTCGTATGAAAACAGGCGAAAGCCGTGTCCCGTCGCAAGCGCTGACTGGACGCACAACCTCTCGATGAAGTTGAGGCGATCGCCCACCCAAAGGGAATTGATGGTTGGCGCCGAACTCATTGGGCGCGCTTCCGTAGCCAGTTCCTTGCCTTACGCGCGGCTGATGCCGCCGCCGGCACGGTTCGGTCCAGCAGACTTCCCGCAGCAATGTCCGAGCGCGACGAACGCTGCACTGCAATCTGTGCGAATATCGTCTTCATCTCCGGGTGCGCGCGCCGGAACCAGACGATGGCGCCGTCGAAAGGTGGATTGACGCCGGGCCGGTAATTCCCCCGCGCTACCGCAAGCGGGTCCGGCTCGAAGCCTGGCCGGAGCAACTCATCGAGATAGGCGGCAAAAGCTTTCGCGGCCCTGGGGCTGTAACCCATGCAGTGAGCCCCGATCATGTTCGACGATTCGAGATTGTCGGGTTCCTCGGCAGTATAGCCGCCATAGAAGATGTCCCAATCGTCCGGCAGCTCGTATTCCGCGGCTTCCGGGCGAAAGTCGCAATCATCCTCAAGGACCAGCACCCTCTCGCCAGCCTTGCTCGACTCCTTGAGCAAAGCAAGATGGCTAAGATAGCAGCCATGCTCGCCGGCGGAGGCGAAGGGGCCGGCATCGACCATCGTCGATCCGGGAAAGAAGGAAACGCGCTGATCGTCGGCGAGACCGAACTTCGCCAGTTCCGCCAGCATCTCTCGCCGCCGATCGCCTCGGTGCGGAAGATTCAAGATGCGGATCGATCCAAACGCGTCGAACAATCTACCCCCCACACCGGAAGCTTTTGTGTGTTGCACCGAGCGGCACTTAGTCAAGGAAAGGCTATTTCACGGGGCGCGAGAACGTAATCGCAGCTCTCAAGATCCCGATGCGTGCCGATCGACTGTATCGGCTCGAAAGCTTCAAACCTCTCGGCCTGGCTGCGGCGGATCCGGTATAGCCGATAATCGAGCTCGCGCATGTGCCGCTCGATGGCCTCCTGCCGTTCCATTCGTTCCGAATCTGCTGCCGGAAGGATCTCGACCACGAGGAACGGACGCCTCCGTTCAATGACCGGCAGGAGCCCTTCGATCACGAACAGTTCGCCACCCTCGACGTCGATCTTCACGATCGCAATCTCGTCCGGGATCGAACCTTCGGGAAGGTCCTTCGGATTCAGCACAAGCACCGCTCGCCGTGAAACGACGTTCGCGCGGAAGTTGGGCACAATGCTGGCCGAGGGATCCGTATCGTCAGCGCGGAACATCTCGAGGTTCAGCAGGGTCGTTTCCGCCGATACTCCGGCCGGGATCACGGTGTAGGGAAGCTTGTTCTTCTCGATGAGCTTCCAGGCGTAATCGACGCAGGCGGGATTCGGCTCGAAGCCGACATATTCACGGGCCGGATCGATCGCGGCGACCTTGAGCAGGGTCTGGCCCAGGTTGACGCCGACATCGACGAATGCGCCCGATTTACGCTCGAACAAATAGCGGATGACATCCGCCATCCAGGGCTCGGATGCATAGGTCTTGCGGCCGTTGACGATCGGGATGATGAAAGTGCGCCCGTCGATCTTCTCCCGATACGAGCGGTCGAACATGCCGAGTCTGCGCAACGCGAAGTGGGCTGCCCTATGGCGCAGTTTCGGCACTCACGGTCCTTTTTTTACAAGCACGGCAGCTTCCTAGCAGGATTTCCAAGCGGTGAAGGCCTCTATCCGAGCTTGTCCGACCCCTGCTCCAGATCGGCACAATAGGCTTGCCAGACACGAGCGAGTTGCGCGTCATTGCCTTCGAGAACATTCACGTGCTCGAGCCCGCCTTCCTGCGTGCCGTCCCAATTCACGAGCGGAAAGCGGCCGCCGACCTGCCGGTGACGGCTGCCTGCACGCTTGGCCATGCAGTAGAGCCAAACGTCATCTGCAGTCGGGCAAAGTTCCATGAATTCTTCGGCATCGCATGTCTCAGGCGCCAGGGAGCCTGGTGGATACAACGCACCAGCTCCTCCCGTCGGGAACAGATCGTCGCGGATCTCGCCGGACGTGACGAATTCCCAGTGCCACGACGAATATGGACGAAAGCCATTACGGTCGCGGGCCGGCTTATGCGCTCGAACGCAGACTATGACTTTGTCTTGCGGCACGAATCCGCGCACCAACTTTCCCAGCCAATCGGGCGGGTAATAAAGATCGTCATCCGCAGTGACGACGAATGCGTCCGGGAACTCCCGAAGCGCCGGGACGATCTTCTTGTAGGATCGAAGGTCGGGACAGGTGCGGATCTCCAGGCCATCGCCCACGAGGCCGCGAGCTTCCGAAGGCAGAGCATCGGCGTCGGATTCCGCGAGCCAAAGGATGGTCCGGTCCGCTCGAACGTCCTGATTCAGAAGGCTTCGGAGCGTCTTCGCAAGCGTCCCGAACCGTGGCGGATGGGACGTCAGCGATACGATCAGTTCGCCGGGGAGCCCGTGCGCTTGCCCTTCTCGCTTTGAACCCTCGCGAACGGATCGCTCCGCACGCCATTTGCGCAGCCTGTAGAGCAAAGGCGCGACGCGCGTGCGAACCGCCTCAGGCAGGAGTCGCTTGACGGACTCAAGCGCCATCGGGTCTCCGGCGATGCGTTTTCAAATCTCCCCTCCTCAGAAAAAGCCGTACTTTCCGGTCTCTTAAGCGAATTCCGGTTTTGCTTTAGAACATATTTAACAGTTCGGCGTGAGCTTATCCCCAAACAGTTGTCTGTCTGGGGAGGCAAGACGATGAGTGATTTTTCGGCCTACAAGGCCGTGGCCGTAGGCCTCGGCGCAATGTTTCTCGCGTCAACCGTTGCACCGGAGCTCACGGGCGGCAGGTTCGATCCGCTTCGCGTGACCAAGGACAGGGCCGGCGGCGGCGGCAAGACGCAAGTCTGCCCGGACGGAACGGTCATTTCGGCCAAATCGATCTGCCCGACGCCCACACCAACTCCAACTCCAACTCCAACGCCGACACCTACGCCCACACCGACCCCAACGGATACGACCAACGGCGTCTATCCCGAAGCGACGATGATCCCGAGCAATTTTGACGTGAATACGACGCTCGCAAGCGCCAGTATTCCCACGGTGAACAGCACCGACGTGGTTGGCGCGTTCCGTTTCATCTGCGGCGCCGGAGCGCTCATGTACGACGACCCGATCGCGCTTCCGGGCCAGCCGGGCATGTCGCACCTGCATCAATATTACGGGAACACTGCAGCCAACGCGGGTTCCACGTTCGCGACGCTCCGCGAGTCCGGCGACAGCACCTGCAACAACATGGGCAACGGCACGGCTGGAAACCGGTCCGCCTATTGGATGCCCGCTCTGTTCGACGGGAAAGGCTACGTCGTTAAGCCGGACTATGTGCAGGTCTATTACAAGCGCGCTCCGGACAGCGCGGCGGGTTGCTACAAGAACGGCGTCAAGATCTGCATCAGCATCCCGAACGGCCTGAGGTTCATTGCCGGCTACAACATGAGGGCCGCAACGCAGAGCGTTCAGCCAGGCTGGTTCAAGTGCGGAAGTCATCAATACTATTCGAGCAAGGAGGCCATGTCTTTGTTGACGACGGCGACTTGTCCGGTCGGGAGCAAGCTCGAGATCAGCGTCTCATCGCTGAAGTGCTGGAACGGCCAACTCGATAGCGCCGATCACATTTCGCACCTGTCGGGAATGGTATCGGGGGTATGCCCTTCAACGCACCCTTACCTGCTGCCGCAATTCACGATTTCGGCATTCTACACGATCCGTTCAGGTGATGACGTGAGCAAATGGTCGCTGTCGTCCGACTCCATGTACCCGAACCTTCCGCGCGGCGGGACGCTTCACTTCGATTATTTCGAAGCCTGGGACAGCGGCGTGAAGTCCATGTGGATGGCAAACTGCATCGGCAAGCAGCTGAACTGCTCCGCCGGCAACCTCGGCAACGGCAAGACACTTAAAGGCGCTTCGCAACCGACGTACGGATGGCTGAATCCCAATCCGCGCGTGCCCATTCCGAGCGGGGGGATGTCGGGCGGGATGTAAACTCGCCCGAGGCGGCCGGAATTCGAAGCGGCTGGTCGAAAGGCCAGCCGTTTTCGATTTTCGCCTCCCGCTCGGCCAAGGTATAAGTCCCGAAATGAGCGAGCGTTCTTTCAAGTTCGGGCTGACCGCCGTCGGACTGGTCGTCTTGGTCGTTACCGGCGCTGCAAGCCGAAACAGTCCGACGGTCAGCGGAGCCTACAATGAAGCCCGCATGATCGCCTCGAACTTCGACGTCAGTACGGCGCTGGTGCCGTCCTGGGGCAACGGGGCCATCGCTGCCTACAACGGAAATGATGTGATTGGCGCTTTCCGCTTCATCTGCGGCGCGGGACAGCTTCGATACGACGATCCGATCGTCTACCCCGGCCAGCCTGGACGCTCGCACCTGCACCAGTTCTACGGAAACACTTCGGCCGACGCCAACTCGACGTTCGCAAGCTTGCGCGCATCCGGCGACAGCACGTGCAACAACATGGGCAACGGGACGGCCGCCAACCGCTCGGCCTATTGGATCCCCGCCATGCTCGACGGCAAAGGCAATGTCGTCCAGCCCGATTATGTTCAGGTCTATTATAAGCGGGAGCCGGTCGAGCCGGGTGCGCCCTGCGATCCCACCAACCCGCGAAGGCCCGGCATTTGCGTCGGAATCCCGAACGGCCTGAAGTTCATCTTCGGCTTCGACATGCTGAGCGGCGACCCGCGAACGCGAGCCGGAGACTTCAAATGCGTCGGGGGCGGCGCGAAAACCGTGAGCGTCAGGACGCTGACCGACGCAGCGCCGAGCTGCCGTGTGGGCAGCCACCTTGTCGCCACGATCCACACGCCGAAATGCTGGGACGGGCAGAATCTCGATTCTGCCAATCACCGCAGTCACATGTCCGGGATGCAGCGCAACCGGAACACCGGGCATTCATTCTGCCCAAAGGACCATCCTTACTATCTACCGCAATTCACGCTCGGCGTTTTCTACCGGGTTGGAGAAGGCGACGACGTCAATCTGTGGGAGCTTTCGTCAGACCATATGTATCCCAACATGCCGAAGGGTTCGACGCTACACGCGGACTATTTCGAGGCCTGGGACAACAAGGTCAAAGCGATGTGGATCGAAAATTGCATCGGTAAGAAGCTCAATTGCTCCGGCGGCGACCTGGGAAACGGAGAGCAGCTAAAAGGCGCGGCGAAGCCGAAATACGGTTGGAAGAATCCGAACCGCCTCGTGCCCGTTCCAAAAGCTGGGGTGTCTTAAGACCGGCGCTGCGATCGCTTTGACTTGAGTGGATCATGGCGACAATCTTCAGCGGATGCTGATCCGTCTGAACGAACACAGAGTTGGAAAGCCGTGGGGCCGAACCGACCTTCCCGAGCAGTTCGGAGGAGCCGTCAGCGAACCTCTCGGCGAAATCTGGTTCCAGCGCGACCAGGGCGTGGGCGATGCCCTTTTGGTGAAGTATCTTTTCACGTCGGAGCGGCTTTCGGTTCAGGTTCACCCCGACGATGAAGCCGCGCGCGCTCGCGGTCATCCGCGGGGCAAGGACGAGGCCTGGATCGTGCTCAACGCGGAGCCGAATGCCCGCATCGGGATCGGGCTTTTGGAATCCTCAATCGAAGCGGATTTGAAGTCCGCCGCGCTCGACGGGTCGATCGCCGATCGATTGGATTGGCGAATGGCCACGCCAGGCGATGCTTATTATTCCCCCGCAGGTACGCTCCATTCCATCGGGGCGGGACTGACCCTGCTGGAGGTGCAGCAGAACTGTGATATCACGTACCGGCTTTACGATTTCGGCCGTCCGCGGGAGCTTCACCTTGAGGAAGGCATTGCTGCGGCGAACCGGCAGACGCGGATCGGCAAATCGGTCGAAAAGCCGATCTCTCCCGGGAGATCGATAGTCGCACAGGGCCCAAGGTTCACGCTGGAGCGGTGGATTTCCGACGGCCGTCTCCACGCAAGTCCGACGGAGCCTCTTTGGCTTATTCCGATCAGCGGATTGCCGCGGGCCGGCGAGACCAGATTCGAACCGGGTTCCGTTTGGCTTGCCGACGAACCGCTCTCGCTGATGCTCGAAAGCGGAGGCGAAATGATCGTCGCCTACGAGGGGTCCTCCGTTCGTCGGTCCTTATGAAGGGTGGCATTAACCACTTCAGCCGTACTCAACGGCATGGCGTTTCGTTCGGCGATTCAGGCAATTCGACCGCTGCTCCGCGACGAGCGCGGCAATGCGCTGATGCTGACCGCTCTCGCCATGCCGCTTCTCATCGGTTGTGCCGGTCTCGCTGTCGACACGATTCAGTGGGTCTACACTAAACGCGACTTGCAGGCGGCAGTGGACTCCGCCGCGATGGCCGGAGTGTATGGTCTCATCCAGGGCAGCGACATGAACGTCGCCGTGGACCAGAGCCTGGCTTCAAAGCCGGCCCTCGACAGGAAGCGCGCAGTTTCGGCCGAGCAGTCGCCGGCCGGACATGAGACGGATCCGTTTGCCGTCAGGGTCCGCATCACGAGTGCGGCCAAGCTTTACTTCTCGTCGATGTTTCTGCGGCAGGCCCCGATCATCAGCGCGGAGGCGACCGCAGCCGTCGTCGAGACCGGCCAATTCTGCGCGTTCGCAATCGGATCGGATCGTGAGACCGGCATTACGATCAAACCGGGAGCGGACGTCGAGATGGAATGCGGCATTGCTGCCAATTCATCCTCGAAAAAGGGTGTCGAGGTCGAAGGTTTGCTGAGCGCTGAGCGGGTCGCGTCCTACGGCGGTATCGACGGCGAGGGGATCAAGTCGCCGGGAATGCGGCGAAATGCCCTCCGGCAAAAGGATCCTCTCGAGAATACCGAGCCGCCGCTGATCCCGAACACGGGCTGCCCAAACGTCACCGTCAATCCCGATGCCGCAAGACTGAACAACGGGCGCCTGGCACTGGAGCCGGGATGTTACGGTAACATGGTCGTGAATGGGCCGGTCTTTCTGCGGGACGGGGAATATATCCTCAGCCGCGGAAGCCTTCTGGTAGGCCCGACGGGCGAGCTAAGCTGCAAGTCCTGCACGATTTTCCTGACGAGCGACGAGCCGATCTCTGACCCGGGTTCGATCGGCAAAGTGAAGATCGATCATCATGCGAAAGTGAAATTGAGTGCGCCTACTCAAGGACCAAATGCGGGGATCCTGATCTATCAGGATCGTCACGCCGGGAACGATCATGATGGCGCCGAGAACATCATCGGAGGCAACAGCTTCACCGAGCTGAAGGGCGTGGTCTACCTGCCTGCCGAGACGATTCGGATCGATGGCGAGAATGCGCCGGACGTTCAGTGCGCGCGCTTCGTCGGGAAACGCCTGATCTTCGAGGGCCGGGTGATGATTGCGGACAGCTGCTCCAGCGCTAACATCATGAATTTCCGCGGTTCCGAGGTGAAACTCGTCGGCTGAGCCACCGGCAAGGCAAAAGAAAAGCTGCCGGCCCGAGGGCCGGCAGCTATGCGAGCTCCCGAATGCGCTTAGGTGCTACGCGATCTGCAACAGCTTGGACTGCTTGCGGCGGCTGCGACGAAGCGCCGTGCCTGCAGCACCGAAGCCCATCAGCATCATGGCCCAGGTGGCAGGCTCCGGCACGCTCGGCGGCGGCGGCGGCGAACCGGTCTGGAACAAGGTCACGGTCGACGACGCATTGAAGGCGAGCAGGAATGTGTCGAGCCCGACGGTGCCGGCGTCAAACAGATAGAAGGCCGTGTCGTCGCCATCGCCAGCAGCGTTAGTCGGGCGACCCGGGCTGCCCACGCCGTTTCCAAAGTGGACACCAATGATCGTCTGACCGAACAGCAACGTTGCAAAATCCACAGTCTTCGACCCGCCGGCGTCGACTTGCTCGATGCCGTTTGAATCGCCCGTGTACGTGAACCCGAGTGCCGCCAACGCCGAAGTCAGCGTGGCATCATTCTCTGGTTTCCCATTGATGACGTTGCCCGGATAAAAGCCGGCGCAAGCACTGGCCGTCGGCGAAATGTCCGTGTTGGAGCATGCTATCGAAGCAGCTGCAGGCGTCGAAACACCCAGCGCGACCGCGAATCCCGCGCCCATGAGCGCTTTGAAAACCAAGTTCCGCATTGTTGCGACACCTTTGTGCTGGCCCCATTCCCCCTGTGAGAACGAGCACCTTCGAATCGCTTGTAAACGATTGATTAACGCACATCAACAAGCTGTTAACGCTTGCCTGTTTCAAAATGAGATTCCCCCAACAGGCTCGACGCGGCACTGCAAACAAGCGCTATCATTGAGAGCGAAAATGGTCGTTTGGCTGTAAACGCCGATAACGGCTACGCCTGCTAAAGCGTCACGGACGCTCTGTTTGAGAGGGGTAATGGATGGCTCGCAGGTACAGCATGCGCAAGCGGGTGATGGTTACGGGGGGCGCCGGCTTCCTTGGATCCCACCTGATCGATCGACTGCTCGATGCCGGCCACGAGGTACTGTGCGTGGACAATCTGTTCACCGGGACGCGCGAAAATCTATCGCACCTGCACGGCAACCCACAATTCGAATTCATGCGTCATGACATCACCTTCCCGCTGTTCGTGGAGGTGGACGAAATCTACAATCTCGCGTGTCCGGCGTCGCCGATTCACTATCAGCACGACCCCGTCCAGACGACGAAGACGTCGGTGCACGGCGCCATCAATATGCTGGGGCTGGCGAAACGCCTCCGGTGCAAAATCCTTCAAGCATCGACGAGTGAGGTCTACGGCGACCCTGCGGTCCACCCGCAAACCGAAGACTATTGGGGCCATGTGAACCCCATTGGACCCCGCTCCTGCTACGACGAGGGCAAGCGCTGCGCCGAGACCTTGTTCTTCGACTATCACCGCCAGCACGGGCTGGAGATCAAGGTCGCGCGCATCTTCAATACTTATGGTCCCCGGATGCACCCCGCCGATGGGCGCGTGGTCTCGAATTTCATCATGCAGGCGCTCGCGGGCGAGCCGATCACCATTTACGGGGACGGCAGCCAGACGCGGTCATTCTGCTATGTCGACGACCTGATCGCCGGCCTCATTTCACTGATGGAAACCGGCCAGGACGTGACCGGCCCGACGAACATCGGCAACCCGGTCGAATTCACCGTCAGGCAGCTTGCTGAAAAGGTGATCGAATTGACCGAATCGAGCTCGAAGATCATTCAGGAGCCGCTTCCACAGGATGATCCGCAGCAGCGCCAGCCGGATATCTCCAAGGCCAAGCGAGAGCTGGAATGGCAGCCTTCAGTGCCGCTTGAAGACGGCTTGGTGAAGACGATCGAATATTTTCGACGCTTTGCCTGAGGGTTTAGGCGGCCCTGTTCTGCTGTCCCGCAATCCAGTGTTCTATGCGCGTCCGGAGTGACGGCTTCGACTGAATAAACCCGGGTTCACCTGCGCCGACGGCCTCCGCTTCGTCATAGATGTGCAGATTTTGCGGGATCCGGGGCCGAATGGTCTCCCGACCGCGCAATTTGTCTTCCGCCAGATTCAGCGCCCGGTGAACTTCCTCTGCGGTGAACGGCTTGGTAAGGCAGCCGAGCGCAAGGTCGGGCATGGGAAAGCTCGGCGCCTTTCCACTTACGAAGAGGCATGGCACCTCGAAATCGCTGAGCCGTACGGCAACCGAGAAGCCGGTGCTTCCACGAGCTAGATGAAGGTCGACGAGGGCAAGGTCGGGACCATGATATTCGGCCGCGGCGACCGCATTGTCAGCATCGTCGGCAATGGCGACGACCCGATATCTCGGATTGTCCTCGACGAGATATTTCAGCGTCGTAGCGAGTTGGGAATCATCCTCAACTATCAAGATCTTGAGCACGGACACCTCCCCCCGATCACGGGAAGGATGCTCATCCGAAACAAGCGGGATGCGAATCCCCCTTAAACGGAGTTTACGACGAACTGAGTCAGGCGCCCGCCAAGCCGAAAGAAACAGCCGGATCGCCTCGCGGCAACCCGACCTTCCTTCCCTCCTGAAACTAGTTGATGTCTACGCGCGGTAGAAGATGTGCTGGCCGATTTTCTCGACGCGGGTGAGGTTGTGACCCCAGGACGGGTCTACATAATCGGCGTGGTACCAGAGCACGTCGTTCGACAGGCTCGGAACGACGTTCGCGATTGCCAGACGGGTGATCCCCTGCGCCTTGCGCCATGCTTCGCAATTCGTGTCGACCGTCGGGAACTGACCATGACGCACGAAAGAGAACTGCCACGGCTGCTTGACCGTCTGGCACCAGCTCGACGGATACTTGCCCGAAGCGGCCCGATTCATGATCACGCGCGCTACAGCCATTTGACCTTCGAGCGACTCACCGCGGGCTTCAAAGTAAACCGCCGTTGCGATGCAATTCGCCTCTTCGTCCAGCGGGGCGCCAGCGCTGTAGCGGTCGACCAGCGCGTAGAGCGGCCAACCGTTCTGGTAGAGCCAGGACGCTTCCTTCGCGAAGGCGGGCGCCAGAGTTACAGACACTGTGGTGGCCGGGCTCGTCTGGATGACTCCGCCGGTCACCGTTGCAACGGCGGAGGTCGCAACTTGCTGCACGTTGGAGACGACGGCCTTGACCGTTTGGGCTGCCGCGCCGAGCGGACCGGCAACGGTCTGCGCCGAAGCCGAACTCGATCCCGCGGAAAGCACAAAAAGACCCATGGCCGCGGTCAATACGCGGCGACCGATAAGTCGCTTCAACTCTGTTCCTTGTCTTAACTGGCGGCTGACCGTCCGGAGCGCTCCCTAAGGCGCATCGCGTAATGCCGGTCGTCCGTCTTGCCCTGGAGCCGCGTCCACCCCGGGGACCTCGGCTCACTCGCTCTCGTTCTGTTGCAAGCCAAATAAGGGTTTATGCGGATCGACCAACCCGTCTCACGATGAGTCGAGCCCTCTACAGGTTAACTCGCGGAACTTTATGCTAAATTATCAATCCGCCGTCTCAGGAACTCGACTCACCGACAAGAAAACTGCGCTTTTCCGCGCATCCTGGCGGATGTATCGGGCAGCATGGCAAAATGGCTGATGAAGTCGGAACCGAGCAGCTACGGCTGGGATGACCTGTTGCGCGACGGCGGAACGGAGTGGGACGGCGTCCGCAATCCGACTGCGCGAATCAATCTTCGGGCCATGAAGGTCGGGGACGAAGCTTTCTTCTACCACAGCATGGATGAGCGGCAGATCGTGGGCATCATGCGGATTGCCCGAGAAGCGCAGCCGGATGCAATGGACCCCAATTGGGTTTCGGTGCGTGTGGAGCCAGTAAAGCCGATCGGTCCCGTGACCCTCAAGTCAATCAAGGCCGAACCGAAGCTCGCTCATATGGAGCTTCTTCGCCAGTCACGTCTTTCGGTCGCACCGGTTCGCGATGATGAATGGAGGGAGGTACTAGCGAGGGCGGGGCAAGATTGATTTTGCTGCTGCTCATCAGCGCTGCTTTCGCAGCAAGCCAGGCAGAAACGCCTCAAGGCTATATGGAGCGGCTCTACACGCACTACCGCGTCTCGAATTTCAATCCGCTCTCACATCCGAAGCTTTACTTCACGCCTCGCCTCGCTGCGGCGATCGACGAGGACGCGCGCCTGGCCAATGGCGAGGTCGGTTACCTCGACGGCGATCCCATCTGCCAATGCCAGGATCCCGACGGTTTACACGCTACGATCAGTTCAGTGACGAAGAAGGCGTCGGACAAGGCCGAGGTTCGTGTTTCGATAGGCTTCACCGGCTACGAAGCTCGGACGGCGACGTTCAGCCTGGTCCAAACCGCAAGCGGCTGGCGGATTGACGATGTTTCGTCCGCCGATGAACCGAGCCTGCTTCGGAGCATTGAAGCGTCGAACCATCTCCAACGCTCGCGGCATTAGCGATCATCCCGCAACAGGAGAGAAGTATGGGCGTCTGGCCTAGGAAGGTTACGTTGGCGCTGACGGCACTGATCATGGCCGCGCCGTCGAGCGCGCAGGCTACCGGCGACGTGGGATGTCTTCTCGCCAGCAATCTCTTTTCGCGAGCAGGCAAGGACGAGCAGGTTCGCAAGCTGGCCGAAGCCAACAAGTATTCTTACCTCGGGCGTGTCTCGGCACGCCTCACGGAGCAGCAGATCCGCTCCCAGATGATTGCGGGAAGCAAGACGATCAGCCCTGCCAATGTAGGCAAAGTGATGGACGCGTGCAACAAACAGATGCGCAGTGCAGCGGCCGAGGTCGAAGCTGTCGGGAAGCAGATCGCTCCGCGCAAGAAATGATCGCGAAGCCCAGAAATGGTAAACCCCCACTGGTTTGACCCAGCGGGGGTTCCCATGCTTCGTTCCCGAAGGTCTGAAGCACAGGTGACACCTTAAACGGGACTTTCGATTCGGCAAGCAGGAGAATCGTTTGCTCAGCCAGATTCCTGTGGATAACTTCCGCCACCTTAGGCGCTAACGGAAGATAACTGCTTCTGCGGCTAAAATAGAGTATTAAGTCGCGTCGCCGCCGGGGTCCGGGCGGCGGCCGGTTCGCGTCCCTCAAAAACGGGGAGACTGGCCATGCTTCGTACCTTCGCCGCTCTAAGCGCGCTCGCTCTAGTCACATCAACCATCTGCACCGCTCCAGCGCTTGCGACGCCCGGAGCGAATGTCGGTGTTTCGGGAGTCATCAACGGCCAATTCGGGACCATTCACGAGAATACTCCCGACGGTAAGACCGGGAAATGGGCCCTAATCCTGAAGACCCTGGACGCCACCGACGTCGGCGTTGACCAGATCACGCTGCAGGGCGGCGGATATACCGGTTGGCACAATCATCCGGCCCCGGTCTTTGTCACGGTCAAGTCCGGCGCCATCACCTGGTATGACGGCAGCAACCCGCTCTGTCCCGGACACACCTATCAGGCTGGTCAGTCTTTCATCGAGTCGGCCTTCAAAACGCACAATGCAGTAAATGCGTCGGGGTCGGACCCGGCTGTCTTCGTAGCGGTACGGATGAATCCGACAGGCACAAGCGGACCGGCATTTCGTGTCGATCAGGCAGAACCGAACAACTGCAAGTTCTAGCGACCGCGAACCGGGCGGCTGAGGCCGCCTCGGCTTGGACCCGATGAATCAGGTCCGAGCGCGCTGGAAGAAGATCAAGTAGACCAGGCGTCCATCCTCGACATTGGTGCCAAAGCCGGGTCCGGACGTGTGCCAATATTGCGGCTGGAACAGAATGAGCCGGTTGAAGCGCATCGGCACGACCATTGTCCGTTCCCACTTCGACCTGTCGCGACCGTCCCGGTGAAGCATGTCCTTGATGAGATCGTCGTACGATGCATAGCCCAGATCGGCGAGGCCCTGCGGATCCATAGGCATCCGGTCTGTCCCAGTCCTCTTATGCCGATAGAATTCGGTACCTCCCTGCGAGTCCTCGGTACGGCTCAGGTAGAGCACGCCGGAGAGATGGTTCGGGTCGATGTGTATCGGCGCCTCTTCGGAGTGCTCGGCAAGCGTCAGGCGACACGTCGAATGCGCATGATCGCGAGGCCAATTGGCTTGCAGCCGCTGCTGAACGATCGCCGAGGCCGCTTCCTCAAGCCCGGTGATATTCAGCTTCTCGACGGAACCGCGGCCGGGGTAGAAGCCCGTGCGTGAATAGGTAAGCGACAATGCTTCCTCCCGCACCGCTTCGGCGTTGCGGAGGAAGTCGTCGATCACCCAAACAAAAGGAACCATGGCGCGCGGGGCATAGCAGCCCGCGTCGAAACCGCGAACCTCAGGCCGCCTCGGCTTTCCTCGACTGGCGCTTGCGCTCATGCGGGTCGAGGAAGCGCTTGCGGATCCGCACGACCTTCGGCGTAACTTCGACCAGCTCGTCTTCCTGGATGTAGGCGATCGCCTGTTCCAGGCTCATGCGCCGCGGCGGGGTCAGGCGGATGCCCTCGTCCTTGCCCGATGCGCGGAAGTTGGTGAGCTGCTTCGACTTCAGCGGATTGACCTCAAGGTCCTGAGGCTTGGCATTCTCTCCAATCACCATGCCCTCATAGAGATCGTCGCCCGGCGAGATGAACAGGATGCCGCGCTCTTCCAGAGCATTGAGCGCGTAGGCGACCGCCTTGCCCTGCTCCATCGAGATGAGGACTCCGTTCTGGCGGCCGCTGATCGGCCCCTTGTACGGGCCGTACCTTTCGAAGAGCCGGTTCATGATGCCCGTGCCGCGCGTGTCGGACAGGAACTCGCCATGATAGCCGATAAGGCCTCGCGATGGCGCGCTGAAGGTCAGGCGCGTCTTGCCGCCTCCGGACGGCCGCATGTCGGTCATCTCCGCCTTGCGTAGGGCCATCTTGTCGATCACCGTGCCGGAGAACTCATCGTCCACGTCGACGACAACCGTCTCGTACGGCTCTTCGCGGCCGGATGGGCCATCGCGGAAAAGAACACGAGGCCGGCTGATCGAAAGCTCGAACCCTTCGCGGCGCAGCGTCTCGATGAGAACACCCAGCTGAAGCTCGCCGCGCCCGGCAACCTCGAAGCTATCATTGTCGTGGGCGGTCGTGATCCGGATCGCGACATTGCCCTCGGCCTCGCGCTCCAGACGATCGCGGATGACCCGGCTCTGCACCTTGTCGCCATCGCGGCCGGCATAGGGGCTGTCGTTGACCGAGAAGCTCATCGCCAAAGTCGGCGGGTCGATCGGTCGCGCCTTTAATGGGGCGCTTACCGTCGGATCGGCGAATGTGTTGGAGACAGTCGCCTTGATGAGCCCGGCAATGGCGACGATCTCGCCCGCTTCGGCACTCTCGACTGGGACGCGCTCGAGGCCGCGGAAGGAGAAAATCTTCGTCGCGCGGCCTTCCTCGACAACATTGCCGTCCACGTCGATCGCCTTGATCGGCATGTTCGTGGTGAGCTTGCCGCTTTCGATCCGGCCAGTCAGGATTCGGCCGAGGAACGGATCGCGATCCAGCAAGGTAGCGAGCATGCGGAAGGGGCCCGCGTCGACCCGCGGACGCGGGACCCGGCTGACGATCGTTTCGAACAGTGGCGTCAGATCGCCTTCGCGGACGCTGTCCTCGCGACCGGCATAACCGGCGCGGCCGCTAGCGTAGAGCGTCGGAAAGTCCAGCTGCTCGTCATTGGCGTCAAGGTTGAGGAAAAGCTCAAAGACCTCGTCGAGCACTTCGGCCGGGCGCGCATCTGGACGGTCGATCTTGTTGACGACGACGATCGGCTTCAGGCCGAGCGACAGCGCCTTGCTGGTGACGAACTTTGTCTGCGGCATCGGTCCTTCAGCCGCGTCGACGAGCAGGATTACTCCGTCGACCATTGAGAGGATGCGTTCGACCTCGGCGCCGAAGTCAGCGTGCCCCGGCGTGTCCACGATGTTTATGTGCGTCGTTTCGCCGTCATGCTCCCACTCGACGCTCGTGCACTTGGCGAGGATGGTGATCCCGCGTTCCTTCTCGAGGTCGTTGGAATCCATCGCGCGCTCTTCCACGCGCTGGTTGTCGCGGAAGGTGCCAGACTGACGGAACAGCTGGTCAACGAGCGTCGTCTTGCCGTGATCGACGTGCGCGATGATCGCGACGTTACGCAGATTCATTGTTTTTCCCGGAAAATGTGAGCGGCGCACATAGTCACGCGCCGCGGCTTTCGCAATCGCAGGAAATTGTGTCGCGCGTATGACCCTAGGTTGCGCGTTCCAGAATTTCGATCGCGCGCTCCACTGCGCGAAGCTCGCTGGGCGCCATCCGCTCGAGCTTTTCGACCAATGCCGTGCGCGTGTCGAATGGACGTTCCAGCGTGTCCTTGCCCTCCTGAGTCAGACGCATAGCAAGTCTCCGTCGATTGCTCGGATCTGCGACCCGGTCGATAAGCCCTATGCGGACAAGTGCGTCGACTGACCGGCTGACAGCCGGTGCTCCGCGACCCGTCGCGTCTGCGACCTGGTTCAGGGTTGCAGGTTCATGACGGGCAACCGCCGAGAGCAAAGTACGCTTTGCGCGCTCAGCTCGCTCGGCAGGACCGTCGGCGACATAATTCTGCGCTACGCCGGTAAACCGCGTCGCAACGGCAGCTGGCGAAGACCCCCACAGCATGCTTGTACCATAGCAAACATTTTCGACATTTCACTATTGCTGTTTGTCGCAGCAGCAATGCGGGTTGGCGCAAACCGGGACTCCCGTCTACGTCCCCGCATGTGAAGCAGCGCCAACGGCTCCCCCGCAATGTCTGGATCCTGGGTTTCGTCAGCCTGCTGATGGACCTCAGCTCCGAAATCTATCACGCGCTTCTGCCAGTGTTCGTCACGGTCACGCTCGGCCTGCCGGTCGTCGCGCTGGGCGCCATTGACGGTTTCGCCGAAGCGACGGCGAGCTTTGCCAAGCTGGTATCCGGCCGACTTTCCGATCGAAGCATGCGCCGGAAGCCGTGGATCATGGCCGGCTACGGGCTTGCTGCCTTGTCGAAGCCGCTCTTTCCCATCGCCCAGGGCGCCGCGGAGCTGATCGGCGCGCGTTTCGCGGATCGGGTCGGCAAAGGGATTCGAGGGAGCCCGCGCGACGCGATGATCGCCGACGAGACGGCTCCGGAGATCCGAGGCCGGGCCTTCGGGCTTCGGCAGACGCTCGACACGGCAGGTGCCCTCCTTGCACCGATCGCCGCGATCTTTTTGACGTGGTTGTTCGTTGACAATATCCGCGCGGTCTACTGGATCGCGATCGTTCCTGCCTTCCTCTCCTTCCTCCTCGCCTGGCTGGCACTGCGGGAACCCGAGCAGCGCGCGGACGCATCGAAGGCCTCTCCCCTTCTCCGTGGCTTTCGCGACCTTACTCGCGAAACGCGTCGGCTGCTGGCGGTCGGCTTCCTGTTCACGCTGGCACGCTTCTCGGAAAGCTTCCTCATCCTGAAGGGCGTGGAGGTTGGATTGGGCGAGACACTGTCTCCCCTCACACTCGTCCTCTTCAATCTTGCCTACACCGTCCTCGCCTATCCCGCGGGCCAGCTAAGCGACCGCATTGCGCCCCGTTCTGTGTTGATGGCGGGCATGGCAGTCCTGGTGGTCGCCGACCTGATCCTCGCCTGGACGACGGGTTATATCGGGCTCTCGATCGGTGTGTTGCTGTGGGGAGCTCATATGGCGCTGACGCAAGGGGTGTTCGCCCGGATGATCGCCGACAGTGCGCCGGAGGATTTGCGCGCTACCAGCTTCGGCGCCTTCTGGTTCGTGACGGGCCTTGCGACGCTCCTCGCCAGCCTTGCCGCCGGTTTCATCTGGGATCGCGACGGCAGCGAGGCGACTTTCATCGCAGGGGCCGGAGCGGCTGCTGTAGCGCTGGCGATGCTCAGCCTGCTGGAAACGAGATCTAAAGCATCCGCTTGAGCCGAAGCCAGATCTGCCAGCCGAACATTGCCCAGAGGAACAATCCGGCGACAGGTGTCAGGAAATTGAGCGTCGTCATGGCCCATTCCGGCCACGGATCGTCCCCGAAGATGAAGATCCAGAGGATTCCCGTGACCCCGGCGGTGCCGATGATGAGCATACCGAGCGCAACGGCCGCTCCACCAATGATCGCCAGGACCGCCGCCGCGATGCGATTCAACGGGTGAACTTCTCTCCGTTGGTGGCTTTGTCGAGAAGCAGCTTCGAGAAGCTGAAGTCGCTTCCCATCCGGGATTCCTGGCTCCTCAGGCCCTCGACGATCTTGTCGAGCCCGACCGTGTCCGCCCAGAACATCGGCCCGCCGCGATAGACCGGCCAGCCGTAGCCGTAGACCCAGACGACATCGATGTCGGACGCGCGCTGAGCCATGCCTTCCTCGAGAATTTTCGCGCCTTCGTTGACCATCGTGTAGAGCGTGCGCTGAATGATCTCCTCGTCGCTGATCTGGCGGCGCTCGACGCCCTGCTTTGCCGCGAAGTCCTCGATGATTTTCTGGACGACAGGCGACGGAGTCGGCCGGCGCTTCTCGTCATAATCGTAGAAGCCTGCACCTCTCTTCTGGCCCCAGCGGTCGATCGCGCAGAGCGCATCGCGGATATTCTCGATGCGGTTAGGGTCGCGGTGCCAGCCGATGTCGACGCCCGCGAGATCGGCCATCTGGAACGGCCCCATCGGCATTCCGAATTCGACGTGAACCCGATCGATCTGTTCGGGCGTCGCGCCTTCCAATAGCAATTTGGTGGCTTCCACCTGCCGCGGCATCAACATGCGATTGCCGATGAAGCCGTGGCAGACTCCCGCGACCACCGCGACCTTCCTGATCTTCTTCGACAAACCCATCACCGTGACGAGCACGTCGGGAGCTGTCTTCGCGCCGCGAACGACCTCCAGCAGCTTCATCACGTTGGCCGGCGAGAAGAAGTGCATCCCTACCACGTCTCCGGGCCGCGAGATGCTCGCCGCAATCTCGTCGATGTTGAGGTAGGACGTGTTGGACGCGAGGATCGCGCCCGGCTTGGCGATCTTGTCCAGCCGCCCGAACACCTCCTTCTTCACGTCCATGTTCTCATAGACTGCCTCGATGATGAGGTCACAGTCGGCGAGAGCACTGAAATCCAGGGTCGGCGTCAGGATGCCCATCGCCTTCGACACCTGCTCTTGCGTGAGCTTCCCCTTGGCAGCGGTCGCTTCGTAGTTCTTCCGCATCAGGCCGGTGCCGCGATCGAGAGCCTCCTGGCCCATTTCGACGATGGTCACCGGGATTCCGGCTGACAGGAAGTTCATCGAGATGCCTCCGCCCATCGTGCCGGCGCCGATCACGCCGACTTTCTGGATCGGCCGCGGATGCGTGTCGTCGGGAAGGCCCTCGATCTTCGCGGCCTTGCGCTCGGCGAAGAAGAAATATTGCTGGGCGCGCGACTGGGTGCCGCTCATCAACTCCATGAACAGCTTTCGCTCTTCGATGACGCCTTCCTCGTAGGGTTTCTCGCACGCCATCTTTACGGCGCGAATGTTTGCCTCAGGCGCCTCGAAGCCCCGGAACTTGCGAGCATTCTCCTTGCGGAAGTCCTCGAACACCGAGGGATCGCACTCGTTGATCTTGTACTGCCGCTCACTGCTCTTCGGCAGCGGACGTAAGTCGCGTACCTCCTCGGCATAGCCGACAGCGTGCGGGATGAGGTCGTCTTCGATCAGCCGATCGACGAGCCCGCAGTCGAAGGCGTCCTTCGCACCGATAGGATTGCCCGTAGCGCACATCTCCAGCGCCTTGCGGACACCCGCGACCCGCGGCAGCCGCTGCGTCCCGCCCGCTCCTGGAAGCAGGCCGAGCTTCACTTCGGGTGTGCCGAGCTTCGCCGATGGAAGCGCCACGCGGTAGTGACAGCCGAGAGCCACCTCGAGTCCGCCACCCAGTGCTGTCCCGTGGATCGCCGCAACGACCGGCTTGGTGCAGGCCTCGATCCGATCGACGACGGTCGGCAGCCAAGGCATGACCGGCGGCTTGCCGAACTCGGTGATGTCGGCCCCGGCGAAAAAGGTCTGGCCCTCGCAGGCGATAACCACCGCCTTCACCGCATCGTCGGCTTCCGCCTCCTCAATCGCCGCGACGAGTCCCTGCCGGACTGCCGCACCTAGCGCGTTCACCGGCGGATTGTTCGACAGGACGATTAGCACATCGCCGTGGCGATGCGTCGAGATCGGGCTGGTGGTGGCTGGATTGTCCTCGGTGACCGTAGCCATTTTGCTCTCCGTATATTCTAAAACGTGCAGCCGTAGGCTTGCCGCATGAATGGGTGGCTGATCGAAAGGCCGCCGTCCGCCACGAGCGCGTGGCCGTTGACGTAGCTGGACTCATCGGACGCCAGGAACAAAGCGACCTGCGCAATCTCGCTCGGCTCACCGCCACGACGGAGTGGGTTGAGCTGACCGATCGCAGTCTCCTTACCGGCCGCGCGAGCTATGTCGTAGATTCCCTGCGTCATTCCAGTCTCGATGAGGCCGGGACAGATGGCGTTGACGCGGACGTTGCTGTCGCAAAGTTGCGCCGCCGCGGTCTTTACGAGGTTGATGACTCCTGCCTTGGAAGCTGAATAGGCTGGGCCGCCAGCCCCGGCACGGATTCCCGCGACGCTCGCCGTGCAAACAATCGATCCGCGGCCGCGCGTCTTCATATGCGGAGCCGCATATTTGATCGCGAGGAACGGGCCGATCAGGTTGACCCTGAGAATTTCTTCCCAGTCCGCCGAGTTCTGCTCGAACAGGCCCGCGACGCCGCCGGAAATTCCAGCATTGGCGAAGAAGACGTCGAGCCCGCCATGATCGGCAATCGTCTGCTCCACTAGCCGCTCGACATCCGCCGCAGAGCCTGCGTCGACTCCGACAATGCCGCCACCCTCTTTCTGATCGGCTCCGACAACTGTCGCACCTTCCGAGCGGAACAGCTCGGCCGTCGCCTTGCCGATGCCGGACGCGGCGCCGGTGACGATCGCGACCTTGCCTTCAAGCCGGGGCATGTTTGGCGAACTCCAGCTTCGCGATTGCGCGATTGTGAACCTCGTCCGGGCCGTCGGCGAGGCGCAGCGTGCGAATACCCGCCCAGCTAGCCGCAAGCGGCGTGTCCTGGCTGACCCCCGCCGCCCCAAAGGCCTGCACCGCATCGTCGATGATCCTCAGCGCCATTCGAGGCGCCTTCACCTTGATCATCGCGATCTCGGCCTTGGCGGCCTTGTTGCCCGCCTTGTCCATCATGTCGGCGGCCTTGAGGCAAAGGAGCCGCGTGCAGTCGATCTCGATCCGCGCTTCGGCGACGCGCTGCTCCCAAATGCTGTGCTCGCTGATCTTCTTGCCGAACGCGACGCGGCTCTGCAGTCGCTCGCACATCAGGTCGAGCGCCTCCTCGGCCGCCCCGATGGTCCGCATGCAATGATGAATACGGCCCGGTCCCAGCCGTCCCTGCGCAATCTCGAAGCCCCTACCCTCGCCGAGCAGCAGGTTCGACGGCGGCACTCGGACATTGTCGAGCTTGATCTCCATGTGGCCATGCGGCGCATCGTCATAGCCATAGACCGTAAGGTGCCGCTCGATCGTCACCCCATCCGCATCCAGCGGCATCAGGATCATCGACTGCTGCTGGTGCGCCTTCGCCGATGCATCCGTTTTGCCCATTAGTATGGCGACCTTGCAGCGCGGATCGCCCGCACCCGACGACCACCACTTCTTGCCGTTGATGACGTACTCGTTGCCGTCTCGGCGGATCTCGCACTGAATATTCGTCGCGTCCGACGACGCCACGCCCGGCTCCGTCATCAGGAAGGCCGAGCGGATCTCGCCCCGCATCAACGGGCTGAGCCAATCGTCCTTCTGCTCCCGAGTGCCGTAGCGGTGCAGCACTTCCATGTTGCCGGTGTCGGGTGCCGAGCAGTTGAACACCTCGCTCGACCAGTGGACCCGCCCCATCTCCTCGGCGCAGAGCGCATATTCGAGGTTGGTGAGCTGTTCGCCCTCGAACGGGAAGCTTTCATCGACATGCTGAAGAGCGCCGCCCGGCGGCATGAACAGGTTCCAGAGTCCGGCCTCGCGGGCCTTCGGTTTCAGCCCCTCGATAACCTCGATCGACTTCCAGCGGCCGCCCTCGGCCTGCTGCCGATAATAGTCGCCGACTCGCGGTCGCACCTCGGCGTCCATAAAATCGCGAACCCGATTGCGGAAAGAAGCCTGTCGTTCCGTAAGGTCAAAGTCCAAGGCCTTGCCTCTCCCCTGCCGCAAGCCGCATTTTGCAGCCGATTTGCGCTAGGCTGCGGCTGCTTCGGCTGCAAGGTGGACGATGGCGAGAGGCGATACGGACCCGGATCACGTCGACGTGCTGATCGTTGGGGCCGGCATATCCGGAATCGACGCCGCATACCGTCTGAGGGCGCGGTGCAGGGACCGCAGCTTCCTCATCCTCGAGGCGCGCGAGCGAATAGGCGGCACTTGGGACCTGTTCCGTTATCCCGGCGTGCGGTCGGATTCCGACATCTTCACCCTTGGCTTTCCTTTCCGGCCCTGGCCGTCCGACAAAGCGATCGTCGGGGGATCGGCGATCCGCGACTATGTCGAGGATACCGCGCGCGAGTTCGGCATCTTCGATCGCATCCGGTTCGGGCATCGCGTAATGAGCGCCTCATGGTCCTCCGCGGACGCACGCTGGACCGTCGAGGCGGAGCACGACGGAGCGACGCGCCGCTTCACCTGCTCCTTCCTGTTCGCCTGCACGGGCTACTACGACTACGACTCTGGATACCGGCCCGCATGGGAAGGCGAGCAGGACTTCCCCGGCCAGATTGTCCATCCGCAATTCTGGCCGAAAGAGCTGGATCTATCAGGCAAGTCGGTTGCCGTGATCGGCAGCGGTGCAACGGCTGCAACGATCGTCCCGTCACTCGCCGAAACGGCCGCGCATGTGACGATGATCCAGCGCACGCCGAGCTACATCGTAGCGCGCCCTTCGCGTGATCGCATCGCGGGTTTTCTCCAAAGTTGGCTGCCCAAAGGCGCAGCGCACACGGCGATCCGGTGGAAGAACATCCTGCTGACTATCTTCATGTACTCGCGAGCTCGAAGGCGTCCCGAGCGAGCGACTGCGTGGATCAAGGACATGATCCGCAAGGAACTCCCTGAAGGCTATCCAGTCGATCGCGACTTCAGCCCGCCGTACAAGCCGTGGGACCAGCGGCTCTGCCTCATCCCGGACGGAGGCCTGTTCGCAGCAATCCGCTCGGGCAAGGTGTCGATCGCGACCGGCGCGATAGAGCGGTTCACGCCCGGCGGGATCAGGCTCGAGACCGGCGAGGACGTACAGGCGGATATCGTCGTGACCGCAACGGGCCTCGTCGTGAAGCTCTTCGGCGGGATCGAACTCGACGTCGACGGCAAGAAGGTCATCCCCGCCGACCGTCTCATCTACAAAGGCATGATGCTGAGCGGAGTGCCCAATTTCTTCCTGTCCTTCGGCTACACCAACGCGTCCTGGACCCTTCGCAGCGACGTGACGGCCCGTGCCGCCGCCAGGATCCTGAACCACATGCGTCGCGCCGATCTGGAAGTCTGCACTCCGCGCGAGCCGGCAGGCATAGACCGCCAGCCGGTCATCGCATTCAGCTCGGGCTACGTACAGCGCGCACTGCCGTGGCTGCCGAAGCAAGGCTCGCGCGCCCCATGGGCCGTTCCGCAAAATTACATCAAGGACCGGCTCGCCATGCGCTTCATGCCAATCGACGCCGATCTGGAGTTCAGCCGCAACGAGACCGTCGTTCGCGCGTAGTTCTCGCCGTGGCGGCGCGCGACGGCATCTTCCCGACCTTCTTTCTGTCCGGCTTCGAATGCTCGACGTTCGACTGGAAGGACCGAGGTCGCCGGGACGTCTCGGCGGAACTTCAGCACTACACCCATGCCGATGAGGATTACGG
>JBKPKE010000058.1:0-5389 GCA_046730955.1 Pseudomonadota bacterium | reverse complement strand
CAACATGCTTCAACTCGCGACCAGCGGATTAAGCCTCGCCAGGCGGGAATTGCTGTCCAAGCGCGACGTGCGGCTCGCGTCCGTTCTGCGCGAAGCCATCCAGGCCCTGGAGCGGGCCAATCTTCTTGCGCAGCGCCTGGGGGCGTCCGGCTCGAGCGAGTCTGCTTGGGAGGAAGTTCTGCTTCAGCGGGCGGTGCCCGGGCTTCGCGGCCTGCTGCGCCAGGCGATCGGCGGGACCATTGCGTTCGACAGCCTGGTTGCGGACGACCTTCCGCCCATCAGGTGCAACCCGCTCGACTTGGAGAATGCGCTGCTGAACCTCGCGCTCAATGCGCGGCACGCAATGCCCGTGGGCGGCACGCTGATGATCGAGGCCGAACGTTGCACGGATCACCGCAATTGCGCCACGCTGAGCGTCACGGACACGGGCCACGGGATGGCCGCGGACGAAGCGTCCCGTGCGTTCGAGCCATTCTTCTCAACGCGGCTTCCCCAAGGCGGGACAGGCCTTGGACTGTACAATGTCCGGGCATTCGCCGAAGCGCTCGGCGGAAGCGCGCAGCTCTCGACCAAGCCGGATGCCGGAACTCGAGTCGTCCTCCACCTTCCAACGAAGGGTCCAAGCCGCCTTCGATAAACGATCCGCCCGTGCGGGTTTCGGGTCGGGCTGCGTCATCGGGGTCATGAGAGTCGCATCTGCTGTCGGTTATGGCCAAAATCCGGGGCGTGACGCATCATGGCGGGATGGGCCCGGATGACGCGACCGGTGGAACGGCAGATCTCGCCCGCGAGGCACGCCCGCTTCGCCAATCGCTGGCGCGATATTTCGCGCGGCGCCTCCGCGACCGGTCGGACGTCGAGGATCTCGTCCAGGAGGTCTTCGCTCGCGTTGTCGCCCGCGACAGCAGCGCCCCCATCGGCCACCTGGGCAAATATCTGCACCAGACCGCCGCGAGCGTCCTTGCGGACTATGCCCGGCGCCGCTCGGCACGTCGTTCGGATGCGCATGTCGAATTCAACCCCGATCTCCACGGTGAGACCGACTTCGATCCCGAGCGAATCGTCAGCGGCCGCCAGGGCGTTGCTACCGCGACTGCGGCCCTACTGTCCTTGCCCGAAAGGACCCGCACGATCTTCGTGCTCCGGCGTTTGGAAGGAGTCCCCGCGCGGCAGGTGGCGCAACAACTCGGGGTCTCGGTCAGTGCTGTCGAAAAGCACATGGTGCGGGCGGTGCGGCACCTCAGCACTGCCATGGGAGACCCCCAATGATCCGTGAGGTCCTCACAATGGCCCGGCTGAGCGCCATGGACCCACACGAAGCGGCGGCGCTTTGGACAGTGCGCCTCGCGGAAGGTGAGCATGAGCACGAACGCGATCTGTTCGAGGAATGGCTCGACGCAGCGCCGGCCAATCGCGACGCATGGAAGCAAGCGCAACTGGGCTGGACCCTGTTCGACCAGGCGGCTGGTGACGAGCTCCTCGAGGAGATGCGCCGGCATGCCCTGGAAGCCGGCCCGGCGCCCCGCTCGGGCTGGAAGCGGTTTGCGGCAGCGGCCGCCGCTCTGCTCGTGGTGCTCAGCACTTACGTCCTGATCCAGAGCAGCGGCCTTCTGCCCGGCGCCGACAGCAGCCGCAACACGGCCCCGACCGCGCCCGTGGCAGCCGCATCCTACACCTACGCCACTGGCCGGGAGCTCCCCAGGCTGATCACGCTGCCGGACGGAACCCGGATGACGCTCGACGCCCAGTCTCGCGTGGTGGCCCGGATCGGCGGTAACCTGCGCGACGTCGAACTTGTAAGCGGCAGGGCGTTCTTCGACGTGCGGCACGAGCCTTCGCGGCCGTTCTCGGTGCGGGCCGGTGCCCTGCGGCTGGTGGACATCGGGACGAAGTTCGACGTCCAGCTGGCGCAAAGGAGGGTTGAAGTCACCCTCACGGAGGGACGCATTTCGGTCACTGCGCCCAGCCTCTCCAGTCCTCTCCTGCTTTCGGCCGGAGAGCGATTGACCGCCGAGGGCGACGCCCCGCCCGAAGTCGGCAGGACAGCGGCCGACGTATCGCCCGCGTGGCAGGGAGGATATGCAAGTTTCGACAATATGAAGCTCAGCGATGCCGCGGCGGTTCTGAACCGCTATCCCGGTCCCCCGCTGGTCGTTCGGGATCCGCGTGTCGCAAGCCTGAGGATCACCGGCATGTTCAAGCTCGGGGATACGGAGCGGTTCGGCAGAACGGTCGAACAGATTCACCCCGTGCGTGTGAAGCACGCGAATGGGGAGGTCGAAATCGTTCCGGCCGGCTGACTTTGGCCGCCAGCGAATATTGAGCCATTGGCTCATCGGAAATTGTGCCCGCGGGCCAGCGAGCACCTGCATCGGTCGGCACGCGGGGCGAGCGAAGCCAGGAGGAAGGGATGAAGACGTCAGGCGACCGGGGCCGTTCAGAAGCCTTCACACCTGGTCCAGGGTCCGGAAGGGGAGCGCTGGAGGTTCCGGTCTTGCCGCAGCCCGGCTGGGACCTTGTCGATGAGGCTTCCTGGGAGAGCTTCCCGGCAAGCGATCCGCCGAGCTTTACGCCGGGCTCTGCTTCGGCGGGCGGTGAATAAGCGCATGACATCAAGTTTTTCCTTCGGGGTGGTGCGGAAATGGACACGCGCTGCGTCAGGGTAGCAGCGGGTCCGGCAGCGACGGTTCCGCGAAGGACAGGAGGTCGGACCATGTCAGCCATGCTTCAGGAGAAATGGCACCAAGAGCCAGCCGGAGAGCAGCGCGTCGATGTGGACTTGTTCGCCGGGCCGCGCACCGTCCACGAAACCGATGCTGCGCTCTACCAGGACCTCGGCCCGACGGAATTCCGCTTCGGCCGCTGGTGCCTCGTTCCCCAGGCCCGGCTTCTCCTGCACGGCGACCGGTCGATCGAGATTGGCAGCCGCGCGTTCGATCTTCTGCACCTCCTGCTTTCGAAGCGGGGCTTCGTGGTCGAGAAGAACGAGATCGTGAGCTTCGTCTGGCCCAACACGATCGTCGAGGAAAGCAATCTGCGGTTCCAGATGGCAACATTGCGCAAGGCCCTCGGCGAGGACCGGCGCTTCATCAAGACCATTCCGGGCCGGGGCTACATCTTCGCGGCCGATTACAAGCTCGCCGGTTAGGATCGGGCCAATCGGAAAGACCCGCCCGCCGCGGCGCTCCTAATTGGCCAGGTTCGATATACCTCGGTCCAGATGGAGATAGACCATGTCGATACTGAAGCTCAGGGACGGGACGAAGCTGTTTTACAAGGATTGGGGGCCCAGGGATGCGCAACCGATCGTGTTCAGCCACGGCTGGCCGCTCAGTGCCGACGACTGGGACAATCAGCTGTTGTTCTTCCGGTCCAAGGGCTTCCGGGTGGTTGCCCACGACCGGCGCGGCCACGGCCGCTCAAGCCAGCCCGATTTCGGCAACGACATGGACACCTATGTCGACGACCTCGAGCAACTGACCGATCATCTCGACCTCAGGAACGCGATCCACGTCGGCCACTCGACAGGTGGCGGCGAAGTCACCCGCTATGTCGCCCGCGCAAAACCCGGCCGTGTTTCGAAGGCGGTTCTCATCAGCGCCATCCCGCCGGTGATGGTGAGGAAACCATCCAATCCGGACGGCACTCCGGTCGAGGTGTTCGACGGCTACCGGGCGGCTCTCGCCAAGAACCGGGCCGAATTCTATCTCGCCGTTCCCTCCGGGCCCTTCTACAATTTCGACCGGCCCGGCGTGGAGCGTCGGGAGGCCCTTATCCGCAACTGGTGGCGCCAGGGGATGATGGGCGGCGCGAATGCCGGATACGATTGCATCCGCGTCTTTTCCGAAACCGACTTCACCGAGGACCTCAAGTCCATCGACTGCCCGGTGCTGGTCATGCACAGCAAGGACGACCAGGTCGTGCCTTATGTCGCTTCGGGACCGCTTGCGGCCAAGCTTCTGAAGAATGGCACGCTCAAAACCTACGCCGACAATATGCCGCATGGGATGATGACCACGCACCCCGACATCATCAACGAGGACATCCTCGCCTTTGTCGAGGGCCCTGAACTCCCCTCCGACGAGGAGGCAAGGACCGCCGAGCCCGCCGCCGCGTAGCACGGGCGGCGACGGCAGGACCGCCGGTCGCGGCACCTTGCGCGGCCGGCGGTTCGACATCGTTACAGAAGAAGGACAAGAGATGACGGCCCGAATGGATTATGTTGCTGCGACCCCGGCCGGCGTGAAGGCGCTTGGTACAGTCTACGGACATGTGCTCGGCAGCGGGCTCCCGCAGACGCTGGTCACATTGGTCTATCTTCGGACTTCGCTGATCAACGGCTGCGCCTATTGCATCGACATGCATTCGCGCGAGCTTACCAAGCTCGGTGTCACCATGGAGAAGCTCGTGCTCGTTCCCGTATGGCGGGAGGCGGGTCCAATGTTCGACGCAAAGGAACGCGCCGCCCTTGCTTGGGCCGAAACCGTGACCAGGGTTGCGAAGACCGGGATCCCCGACGAGGACTATGCCGCCGCCGCCGCTGCATTTTCCGAGAAGGAACTCGCCGACCTCACAATCGCGATCGGTCTCATGAACACCTACAACCGGTTGGCGATCGGCTTCCGCCGGTCGCCCGATTCCGTGCTTGCGCTGAACGCGCAGCCGCAGACCGCGGGAGCGGCATCATGAAGCCCGCCTGGGCGCTTACAGGCCTGGCTTTGATCGCAGGTCCGTCGATCGCAGCACCACCGTCCGGGCAGTCTTCGCATCGCGCGGCAACAGCCGTGCACGAAACGGTCCGACCCGTCTCGCGCGACGCACTTCCGGGCGGAAGCCAGGAACTCATCGCCGTCGAGGTCACGCTTCCTCCGGGGGCGGAGGCCTTGCCCCACCGTCATCCCGCGTTCGTCTATGCTTACATTCTGTCAGGCCCCGTCGAGAGTGCCCTCGAAAACGATAAGCCGAGAACGTACCAGACGGGGCAGAGCTGGCACGAGGAACCGGGCGCGCTTCACCGCGTCACCCGCAATCCAAGCCGCACCCATATTGCAAAGCTGCTTGCCGTGTTCATTGCCAAGACGGGCGAGGCCGAGCTTGTCCGCCCCGCCGCGGGAGAATGACCCGCCATGCCGGAAAGCTCCGACATCAAGCTTGAAATTCCCGACAGCGCGCTCTCCCGCGCAGTCACCGAATTCGTTCGCGATCAGGCGAGCGACTTGCTCTTCAGGCACTCGACCAGGGTCTATCACCGGGCATCGCTGAGCGGCAGGCGAAGGCGGCTGAGATTCGATACGGAACTGCTCTACGCGGGAGCGATGTTCCACGATTTTGGCCTCATCCCGGCGTTCAACAGGAGCGAACTCAGGTTCGAGGTCGACGGGGCGAATGC
>JBKPKE010000057.1:0-11315 GCA_046730955.1 Pseudomonadota bacterium | reverse complement strand
GCCAGGGACAAGGCTTCTTCGTCGTGAAGCTGAACAAGATTACTCCGGGCAATGCGCTCGCGGCGCCGGGACTTGTTTCGCAGACCCAAAGCCAGATGCAGGAGAGCCTGGCACAGGAATACGGCCTGCAATTCATGAACTCGATTCGGGATCTGATCGGGGTGAAGCGAAACGAGAAGGCGATTGCGGAAACTCGAACGAGGATTGCCGGCGGCGGAAGCTGATCGTTCGCACCTTGACGGCGCCTATTTCGTTGCCTACACGTTCCCTGTCTGTTCCACAAGGGGACCGGGATGCTCACTTCCAAGCAGCACGAACTGCTCCTGTTCATCAATGAGAGACTGAATCAGTCGGGGGTCAGCCCGAGCTTCGATGAAATGCGCGAAGCGCTCGATCTCAAATCGAAGTCAGGCGTGCATCGACTGATATCGGCGCTCGAGGAGCGCGGCTTTATTGGAAGACTGCCGAACCGGGCGCGCGCACTCGAAGTGCTGAAGCTACCGGAATCTGCGACGCCTGCGGCTGGTACTCCGAGACCGATTGTTCCTGCGGCCGCCAACGACACGATCGAGATTCCGCTTCACGGGCGGATCGCGGCGGGCACTCCCATCGAGGCGCTACAGGGGACGGAAGGCTTCGCCGTCCCGGCCGCCCTGCTCGGACCGGGTGAGCATTATGCGCTGGAGGTCTCCGGCGACTCCATGGTCGATGAAGGAATCCTCGACGGCGATTTCGCTCTCATTAGGAAGGTCGACACGGCTAGGGATGGTGAGATCATCGTTGCGCTGATCGATGATGAGGAAGCTACCCTCAAGACCTATCACCGCGAAGGGCGGACCATCCGGCTCGATCCGGCGAACGCGCGGTACGAGCCACAGCGATATGAGGAAAGCCGGGTTCGTATCCAGGGCCGGCTTTCCGGACTGATCCGAAGGTATTGAGATGACGGGTGCCCGCATCGACTATGTCGAGCTTCCAAGCGCCACTGCGCACGAGCTGACTCGAGGCTTTTACGCAAAGGCATTTGGCTGGACGTTCACCGATTACGGTCCGGATTATGCGGCTACGACAACGGGCGACGTGGACGTGGGCCTTAATGGACAGCCCGCGGAGGCGCTGTCCGCGCCCCTTCCCGTGATCCGGGTCGACGATCTAGAAGCTGCATTCGATGCCGTCTCGAAAGCCGGCGGCACGATCGCAAAGCCAATCTTTTCCTTTCCAGGCGGCCGGCGATTTCACTTCATTGATCCATCCGGAAGCGAACTCGCGGTCTGGAGCGACCGGTAGTCGCTATTCCGCCGTTGTCGGGTCGATGAGGTTCCGAACCTGGCTGATCTTGTTGGCGGGGAAGCCGCCGCGCTGAGCATGCTCGCGAATGATCTCCTCATTCGGCGCGCGATAAATGCAGTAGATCTTGTCGTCGGTGACGTAGCTATGGACCCACTGAATTTCCGGCCCGAGTTCCCGGAGCACCGAACAACTCGTCTGTGAGGCACCCTTGAGGTCGGATTGTCCGAGCGATCCGACCCCGGGCATTTCGCGCTCGATTACGTACTCCGGCATGCGCTCTCTCCCTCAGATATGAGGGAAGGGCCATAGCCCACTTTCAGTCTTCCGTCAGCGCCCACGGGTGCCTGCCCAATCGCTCGCCGACGGTCTCAACACGTGGTTGTCCGCCCAAGTAGATAGAGACACCTCCCGTCGCGCGCAGCGACTGGCGGTCGAGCTTGAGCCACCGCGGCGAACAGGCGCGAGGAAGCCTTCGATCCGAAACGACGATGTCTGCATCCGAACAAGCGCGCACAAGCCCCCGCCAGTCGAGACGAGTCGAGGTCAGCGTGGCCAGCAGCCGCCATTCCTTGCCTCCCCGTCTGATGGATGCCGTGCAGGTGTCGCGTGAGCAGGTGCCGAAGGACGAGCCGGCAAGGACACCCAGCTCCGCATCATAGCCGGAAGCCTCGCTCATCAGATTGAGCATGAAGTCCCCGGCCCGGTCGCGGAGCATCATCGGCGTTCCGTTCGGAGCAAGGATGGCCAGATGCCTCCCGTCTCCGGTGACCAGGAGATCGGGCCCGGGCGACATTGCGGCTGCGGAGGCTCCGATCGCGAACGGCACGAGGCCGAACAGCCGCGGGCGCGTGGTCCACAGGCAGAGCCACAATGAGCCAGTCACCATCAGCGCGAAAGACCATCCAGGCATTGCGGCGAGCGTCGCAACTGCTCCACTGGCTCCGGCAACCCTGTGCGCAACCCAGAGCAATGCGTCGATCGCCAGTCCCGCAAGCCACCATAAAGGGCCACCCGCGCCGAAAACGTCGAGGATCAATGCTCCTCCCTCCAGCGGCATGATCACGAAGGTTGTAAGCGGGATCGCAACAAGGTTCGCAGCGACGCCGTAGAGCCCCGCCTTGTGGAAGTGAAAAAGCGCGAACGGCATCAAAGCGACCTCGACGGCGAGGCCTGTGGCCACCGTCGCCAGAAGCATTCGAGAGAAACTGGCAAACACTCCCTCGTCCCGGCGCAGGAATATGCGTTTGCCGAGTTGCGACGAGTGAAGTGCGATGATCGAGGCCACTGCGGCGAAGCTGAACTGAAAACTAGGTCCGGCCAACGCCTCCGGCCGGAAAAGGAGCACGACAATCGCTCCGACAGCGACAAGACGAAGGCTTATGGCATCTCTTCCAAGCGCAATGCCCAGGAGAACGAGCAAAGAAGCGATGCAACTGCGCACCGTCGGCACCTGCGCTCCGGTCAGCAGGGTGGTAGGCAATGCCGGCGAGCGCGCCCGCCCCTGCCGCCACAACGACGAGATTGAACCGCAGGGCGAGCCGCTCGCTTAGCGCCAGCAATTTTAGCGCCAGAAACATGGCAGCGCCGATCACTGCGGCAATGTGGAGTCCGCTCACCGAAAGCAGGTGAGCTAGGCCGCTGCGACGCATCGCGTCGGCGTCTTCTTCCGATACGGCGTTCTGATCCCCCGTAGCCAAAGCCTCGGCGATCGTTCCTGAAGACCCTGGCAGCTGGGCGCGAATGTGTTTCCCGAGGCGATCGCGGATAGAATCCAGTCCGCTAGGCTTCATCGGTTTGAGTACCTCGACCTTGCCCAAGGATCGCCCGACGCCTCCCAAGCCGGCAAACCATGCATCTCGTGCGAAATCATGGGTTCCTGGGAGGGCCATTGGCGGAGGTGGAGCGAGCCGGGCCCGGAGAGCCGTCAGCCTTGATCGAAACACGGACACGCGATGGAAGCGCAATATCCGCGGGGGCAAGGGTGAGGCGGAGGTCTCCCTTGGAGGCAATCGGCTCCACGCGCTCCACCGTGGCTTCGAACGAGGTAACGATCGGCCGCTGAAGTCGCGGTTCCGCCACCCATGCGGAGCGCAACCAGATAAGCCCGCAACCTGCCGTGACTGCGATACCAAGCCAGCCGACAGACCGTTCGAGGCGACCCCCCGCTGCGGCGAAGCCGGCCAGAGCCATGCTCAGGCCGAGACATAAAATGGCGGCCCACGCCCGCGGGCCATCAAAGGCGAACCATGCCGCAATACCGATGCCGAATCCCACGGCCAGCCAAAGAGGCAGCTGGCCGCGTTCGCGCTCGAGGAAGCTTTCCGCTCCCTCGCGCGTTGCCTGAAATCGCGCCCTCCAAAAGCCCCGAGCACGCTGTGGAAGAGGCGCTCCCGCTATGTTAGGGGCGCTCGTCCGTTGCATTGCACAATGAAAAAAGAGGAAAGTGCGCTTGAGCGCAAGCAGTTCTGTAGTCACCCGTTTCGCCCCCTCGCCCACCGGCTTTCTGCACATCGGCGGGGCGCGCACCGCGCTCTTCAACTGGCTCTTTGCGCGCCATCACGGCGGCAAGTTCCTGTTGCGCATCGAGGACACGGACAAGGTCCGCTCCACGAAAGAGGCTATCGACGCGATTCTTGATGGAATGAAGTGGCTCGGCCTCGATTGGGACGGCCACGAATATTACCAGTCGCAATTCTGGGCGCGGCACGCGGAGGTGGCGCACCGGCTGCTTGAGCGCGGCCACGCCTATCGGTGCTACATGACTCAGGAAGAACTGGCCGAGCAGCGTGCCAAGGCGCAGGCCGAGAGGCGTCCGTTCCGTATCGAGAGCCCATGGCGCGATGTCACCGATGAGCACGGCGATAAGCCCTTCGTCATCCGCCTCAAGGCGCCCCGCGACGGTGAGACCGTCATCGAGGACAAGGTCCAGGGTCGTGTTGCAGTGCAAAACGTCGAGCTGGACGACTTTGTCCTGCTCCGCTCCGACGGAACCCCGACCTACATGCTCGCGGTCGTCGTCGACGATCACGACATGGGCGTGACCCACGTTATTCGCGGCGACGATCACCTCAACAACGCGTTCCGGCAGCTGGCGATCATCCGGGCGATGGGCTGGTCGGAGCCGGTCTACGCCCATGTGCCGCTGATCCATGGCGCCGATGGGGCCAAGCTTTCAAAGCGCCACGGCGCCCTCGGCGTTGATTCCTATCGCGACGAGCTCGGCTTCCTGCCCGAGGCCGTCGGAAATTACCTGCTCCGCCTAGGCTGGGGTCATGGCGATGACGAGATCATCAGCCGCGAGCAGGCCATCGAATGGTTCGACGTCGACCATGTGGGCAAGTCCCCTTCACGTTTCGATTTCAAGAAGCTCGAGAACCTCAACGGTCATTACATGCGCGAGGCAGACGACAGCCGTCTCGCCGATTTGGTCGGTCCTAAGCTAAGTCTTTCCGATGGTCAGAAGCAGCTGCTCAGCCGCGCCATGCCAGAGCTCAAGGCGCGGGCCCACACACTGAATGAGCTTGCAGATGGAACCGGCTTCCTGTTCGCGGAGCGGCCGATCGCACCAGACGAGGCGGCGTCAGCGTTACTGACCGCCGAGGCACGAGAGACGCTTAGCCGCATCCATGAGAAGCTGGGAGCCCTTGCCGAGTGGGACGCTGGCTCGTTAGAGGCAGCCATCCGCGAGGTCGCTGAGGTCAGCGGCGCGAAGCTCGGTAAACTTGCGCAGCCGCTTCGCACCGCCCTCACGGGGCGAACGACGTCTCCCGGAATTTTTGATGTGCTCGCGTTGCTCGGGAAGGATGAAAGCCTCGCCCGCATCGCGGACCAGATGGAGCCGAACGAATGAGCGACCAAACCGTGACCCTGGGTGTCGAGGGGTCCAACTTCAATTACCCCGTGCTCGACGGAACCGTCGGACCCGAAGTGATCGACATCCGGAAGCTCTACGGTCAGACGGGGATGTTCACCTACGATCCCGGGTTCACTTCCACGGCGAGCTGCGAAAGCGCGATTACCTATATCGACGGCGAAAAAGGCATCCTCCTGCACCGGGGATATCCGATCGACCAGCTGGCCGAGCAATCGTCCTTCATGGAGGTCTCTTACCTGCTCCTCCACGGCGAGCTGCCGACGAAGGATGAGCTCGACAAATTCGTCTACACAATCAGCCGTCACACCATGCTGCACGAGCAGCTTGCGACCTTCTATCGCGGCTTCCGCCGCGATGCGCACCCGATGGCGATCATGTGCGGCGTCGTTGGAGCCCTCTCCGCCTTCTATCACGACAGCACGGACATCACCGATGCGCAGCAGCGGATGATCGCGTCGCACCGCCTCATCGCTAAAATGCCGACGATCGCCGCGATGGCCTACAAATATTCGATCGGCCAGCCATTCCTCTATCCAGACAACTCATTGTCCTACACGGGGAATTTCCTGCGCATGACTTTCGGCGTGCCTGCCGAGCCCTACGCAGTGAATCCGGTGGTCGAGAATGCCATGCGTCGGATCTTCATCCTTCACGCCGACCACGAGCAGAATGCCTCGACGTCCACTGTCCGGCTCGCCGGCTCTTCGGGCGCCAACCCGTTCGCCTGCATCGCCGCCGGCATCGCCTGCCTTTGGGGCCCGGCGCATGGCGGCGCGAACGAAGCCGCACTCAACATGCTGCGCGAGATCGGGAACGTTAAGCGGATTCCGGAATATATCGCCCGCGCCAAGGACAAGGACGATCCGTTCCGGCTGATGGGCTTCGGCCATCGCGTCTACAAGAACTTCGACCCGCGGGCGAAGGTCATGAAGCAAACGGCGGAAGAGGTCCTGAAGGAGCTCAACGTCTCCGACCCCGTGCTCGATGTCGCGCAGGAGCTCGAGCAGATCGCCCTGAAGGACGAATATTTCATCGAGAAGAAGCTCTATCCCAACGTCGATTTCTATTCCGGGGTGATCCTCAACGCGATCGGCTTCCCGACCGATATGTTCACGGCGCTCTTCGCGCTCGCCCGCACCGTGGGATGGGTCGCGCAGTGGAACGAGATGATCTCGGACCCCGAGCAGAAGATCGGTCGTCCGCGCCAGCTCTACGTTGGTGCGACGCAGCGCGACTACGTGCCCGTCGACAAAAGGGGCTAAGCTGAAGGAAGCGAGAGCGTGAAGCGCGAACCATGTCCGGGCGCGCTGTTGAGGAGGATGTCTCCACCCATCGAATGAGCGAGGCGGCGGGCAATGGCGAGGCCGAGGCCGGTGCCGCCCTCGCCGCCCTTCACGCGTTCGAAGCGCTCGAAGATGCGCTGCTGGTCGGCGGGATCGATTCCCGGGCCCTGGTCGCTGACATGTGCTTGAGCGTAACCGTTCGAGCCATCGAAGCTCAAGGTGACGGTCGCACCTCGCGGCGAGTGACGCACGGCATTTCCTACGAGATTCACGAGGATCTGGATGATGCTGCGCGGGTCACCGCGAGCCGGAACTGGAGGGCTCGGCTGAAGGATGATCTTCACCCGTCTCGGATGCGCCGTCGCTTCGAGCATCCCTCCCGCCTCTGTCGCAAGGGCGACCAGATCCACCTTGTCGGTGTGATCTTCCTCGCCCTCTCCGCTCATTGATCGGATCACTGAGAGAAGATGCCGGGCCGCCGCGGCGATATCGCTGGCGTAATCGGCGTAATCGCTGCGCAACGGCCCTTCGGATTGCTGCACGATGCGATCCGCGCTCTCGATGATTCGATCGAGAGGAGACCGCAGCGCTTCGTCGATGATCTCGTCCAGCTCGCTGTTGTCCGGTGCCGCCACGTCGACGCCTGCTTCGGATTCGCTGACGGCCTCGCCCTGGAAACCTGCGAACCGTCCATCCGGAGCGGTTACTGGAGAACCTCGAAGGATGAGAACCTCATCTTTTCCCCAACGCGGTCTGGCGCGCTGGCCATCGAATTCCGACCGTGACGCAGCCGCGGCAAGAAGCGGAAGCTCGCCGTCCTCATTCTCTTCTAGACGCAGGAGGCGCGTTATAGGCTTTCCGATGGCCTCTTCGGGCGATGTCCCAAGCTTTTCAGCGAACCCTGCCGAAATGGAAACAAGCGTCAGATCCTCGTTCGCCGCCCATTCCTCGGGAGCTCCACCAAGGTCGATCTGCTGTTCGTGCGGTACGAGGGCTCCGAGGCGCGGGGCCGCTGCCGCCCGATAGATCCAGCGTTCCAGCGACAGGGCGATTTCGTCCCCTTCGGGGATGGCGCGGACGCCGAGCTCGACGTCATGATCGGCCGACGCCGCAATCGCGTTGCGGTAGATCGGCACCCCCAGTTTCCGAGCCAGCCGGGCAATGGAGAGAATCTGCGGAAGAGCCAGCTCCGAGCCTACGTGAGAACCAGCCTCCGTCTGAAGCGAAACCAGCTGCGGATCGGCCGAGATGAGCCGATCCTGGCCGTCGAGGCGGCCACGCACTGGCGGCTGATTAGATGGAGCGGTTGCCACTCACATCTCCCATTGCCCGGAGCGCGCCGCGGTACTCCGGTTCGAGTTGGAGCCATTCGCGGAAGGACTGAGCTTGCTCAGCGCCCAGTGCGTCGAACCGTGCAATCTCCGTTCCAAGATCGCTGATTCCGACCAGATCACCGAGAAGCGCGAGCATACGCGCGGCGAAATCCCGTGATACTCCCGCCAGGCGAAGAAGGAGCACGAGCCGGCCATCGTCGCCGTCGGCGAGATAGTCCCACGCCGCGCTGCAGGTGATTCCCGCCCGCTCTCCCAACGCGCATGCGAGAAAGGCAACGTCGCCTTCCTCCGCAGCATTGTCCAAAAGTTGTTCGTCGAGCCTCCCGGTCTCGTTGAGAATGCGGGCAAGGCTCGCTGTCAGATGTTCCGTCGCCTTTCCGGGATCGCGCCGGCCAAGGAAAGCTGTTGCGGCGGTGCCGAATGGGAGGTGTCCATCCTTGTCCGAAACGCCGGCGACTTTCTGCCGCAGCGCAGCGGCGACGGCATAGGCCAGCGATTTGGCAAGCGTGTCCGACAAATCCTCGATTTCGATGCGGGGCTGGCCGAGGCGGTTCCGGCGCCTGCCGCGAGCGAGGATGAGGGCCATCGCCGCAGCGGAAATGCGATCGTCGTCCTCGGCGATGAGAGCCTGCAGGAAATTTCCGCGCGGCGCGGAGCGCGCTCGGACGGCATTGGCAATACGCTCCTCATCTGCACGGCGGAGCAACAGAATGATGAGGTCGACGTGATCGATCAGGCCTGCCAAGCTGAGGCTCCGCAGCATGTCCTGGCTCTCATCGTCGTTCGCCGGAAGCAAATGGGCCGGCAAAGCGGCACGGACTTCCTCGGCGACAGCATCGACCAGTTCCGCAAGCATCGCCGTCATTAGGGCCCGCTCCTGCTCCGTCAGCCGGTCGCTGGGATCGAGGAAAAAATCCTTCCGAACGGTAGGCAAGCGGCGACGGCCCGCGGCGCGCGCAGGATAGCGTCCGTCGTCAGACGGAGCGGCAATCGGCCATTCGTCCGGCACCATTCGTCGGCCATTATCCGATTGGGGTTAATGCGTCGTCAATTGTGAGTGCAGGCGGTGTGCCAAAAACTGCACAAAGAAGAATGAGATTGCGGCATAAGCGAGAAGGGCGATCAAATAGCCGGTCCATGCTCCCGCAATTGCAAACAGCACAGCGCCGAGGATCGCATTCCGGCGTGAAAACAAAAAGGTGGGTATCGGCGCTTGGCTGTAGCCGCGTTCGAGACGGTAAGCCTCTCCAAAGGCGCAGGCGACGACAGCAGTAAGCCCGGCGCCCCAGCCTCCCCCGTTTCGAGCCTGCCACCATCCCAGGGCAATTAACGCAAGGCCTGCCGCTGGCCAGAGAAGCCTGCCGGTAACGGCGGTTTCGGCGAGCGGTCGGAGACGAATCATCCCCAACCGCTTTGCGATGAGGTCGAGCGGGGCCGACAGGACGAGCAGCAGGATTCCTGCCCACAACCAGCCGCGCGTAAATGCAAAAGCTGCTGCCAAGGTGAGGGCGAGCGCGGCGTGGAGAAGCCATTCGGCAGGAATTGACGTTTCCAGCAAGCGCTCAGTCGCGAAGTCTTCGACGGGTGGAAGCACGTAACGGCTGGCAAGATCCGGTCGCTCACCGCGCGAATTCGCCACCAGGGAGCGCTCGAACTGCGTAAGATCGCTCGAATAGCGCGCAAGAAGCGGCTCATTCGTGGGCGAGACGGGAACGAGTCGCGCTCCGCCCTGCATCGAGCGTCGCAAGAGCGTCGATGCGAGGTCCCAGTCACCGAGCATGGCGGCAGTCGCGCCAAGCATGTGCGCATCCACAAGCGCAATCCCGCTCCAGCGACTGGCGCCATCGACACGCTCGAAGTCCTCATGAGCCTCGTCGTCGGGGACTGTAAGGACGAGCGGCTCGGCATCCACGTCGAGATCGGTCAGAAGGTCCAGTGGGGGCGCAATTCCATCACCGATGAGCAGGACCAACTCACCCGGTTCGAATCGCGTCGCGGCCTCACTGCCGTCGCTGACGGGAATGACGTTTATCCCTTCGTTCCCGAGCCTCGCGAACGCCTGGTTCAGTTTTGCGGGAATACGCTCCACCAGCACGACGATTGGGGACGCTCCGGCCGCAGCGGCGCAGCGCACCTGATATTCGACCAACGTGCGACCGGCGAGCGGAAGCAAAGCGGTTAGGCCGCCGGAATCATCCTCGTGATAGGCACCGATCAGCGCGCCGAGCGCCACCTGCTATCCCCTCCCCAACTTAAACCCGTTTCGTCTCTCTAACCGCTTTCGCGTCGAGACAAAGATGGTAAACTGATCATCATGATCCGGAACCCGCAGCGCGCCGAGCTTACGTCCCTTCAGGATGAGGAGGCCGCGGCCGCTCCGCCGGACTCGGAAATCTCCACGGCCTTCGACCCGCTGGCGTGGCGGGAATCGCAGGTTCAGGAAGAATTCCATGGAGCCGGGGGTCGCGCCGTCCTTGGCAGCGCCCTGACGATCCTTGCGGCCCTGTGGCTGGGTTATTGCGCCTGGGCGGCAGGACGCGCGCTCGGCGACGAACCGATTTCATCTCCACAAGTCGCTCAATGGCTGGCGCTCGCCGCCGGTCCACTCGCACTTCTCGGCCTGGTCTGGCTGATGTTCGGCCGGACTCGGCGCAAGGAAGCCGAGCGCTTCACGCGTTCCGTGGTTGCCATGCGAGCAGAAGCACGGTCGCTCGAAGGGCTTCTGGGCGTTCTTTCCGAGCGCATCCAGGATAGCCGCGCCGAACTGACGATGATTGCTCAGCACCTTATGCAGATCGGCGATCAGACGACAGGCAAGCTAGGCGGCATCACCAAGGAGCTCGACTCGAGCTCGGACCGCCTCGCAAAGCACGGCCAGGCGCTGGATCGGGCAGCCGAATCAGCGCGCAACGACATTGCTGTCCTGCTCGACGATCTTCCTCGGGCGGAAGCGACGGCCAGAAGCCTGTCCGAACAGCTTCAGACCGCGGGGACACAGGCGTCCCAGCATACGACGACTTTTCACGAGCAGGTCTCCGTCCTGTCGACGCGCGCCAAGATTGCCGAAGAAGCCGTGGGATCCGCGGTCCGCAGCCTCACCGATCATCTTGCGCAGGTGCAATCTGCCGGAACGACCGCAGCGACCGCGATCGGCGAGGCAAACGACCGGCTGGCAACGACCGCCGACGACCTGATGCAACGGGCAGCCATTACGCTCGAGCAGATCCGAGCCGGCATCGATGTCCAGGCGGCTGCCGTTGCTTCCCTCGTGGAGCAGTCCTCGGCAGGCATCGGCCGCGCAGGGATGGAAGCCGCCGAAGCTCTCGGTTCGCACGTGTCGAATGCCAACGGCGCGCTCGACGGTCTGACGGCCCGAATCGCCGAGCAGGAGCGCGCTTCTCAGCGGATCGTCGCCGAGACCGGGCGGGCGCTCGCAGAGCTGGACGAGAAATTCATTGCTCTCGCTGCGCAGGGCGATCAAAGAGCAGCGGCATTCGTCCAATCCATCGGACAAGCTCGCACGCAGCTTGAGCA
>JBKPKE010000056.1:0-6054 GCA_046730955.1 Pseudomonadota bacterium | reverse complement strand
GGTGAAGGCTGCAGGCTCGGACCGTGTATTCGATGTTCGTGGCGGTCCGTCGCCGTCGTCTGAAGGCGCGGGAGCCATACTTCTCTGGTTGTCTGACACGAGCGCGTCCGAGGCAGATCGTTCCAATCGCGCGCTTCGGATCCGGCAGACCGAAGCTGCCCTGGATTCACTTACCCAGCTGATCGAGGCGGCGCCCTTTCCCATGTGGTACCGAGGCCCCGACCTCAGCCTCGGCCTCGTCAACAGTTCTTTCGTCAGCGCGGTCGAAGCACGCGATGCTTCGGACGTCATCGCCCGCTCCACCGAATTGATCGATGCGACCGGCCCCAGCAGCGCACGTGCATCCGCGGAAGCGGCGCTGGAGGGAGGAAAACCGATCGCGCAAATGCAGCCGGCAACAGTGCGCGGCGAGCGTCGCATGATGCACATCGTCAACGTACCGCTTCCAACTGGCGCGGTCGCCGGCTTCGCAATCGATGTGCAGGAGCTGGAAGACGCCCGGACGGAGCTTGACCGGCACATTCAATCGCAGCGCGATCTTGCGGACCGAATGACGGCTGGGACGATCCAGTTCGATGCGGACCATGCCGTAAGCTTTTTCAATCAGCCCTTCGCGGTCATGACCCAGATCGATCCCGAATGGCTGGCGGAGCGTCCCGAATTCGACCGCGTGCTCGAGCGGATGCGTGAGAATAATCGTCTTCCGGAGGTTCGAGATTTCCCCGTGTGGAAGGCCGACCGCAGAGCATGGTTCACAAGCACTCAGGAGGTCATTGAGGAGGACTGGATCCTGGCGGACGGCGATCACCTTCGTGTCGTGGCCCAGGCGCTTCCCGATGGCGGCCTTCGCATGTTCCTGGAGGACCGGACGGAGCAGGTGCGCCTCGCGTCTGCCCGGGACACGTTGCTTCGAGTCCGAGCCGCGACGTTCGATAATCTGTTCGAGGCGATCAGCGTCTTCGCCAGTGATGGGCGGCTCTATCTCTGGAACCGGCGGTTCCGTGATGTCTGGGACCTCGACGAGGAGCGGCTTACGGAACACCCCCGCGTCGACGAGTTGATCCCGGCAATGGCGCGCAAGCTCGTCAACCCAACCGCCGCTGCGCAAATCCGGGAGATGGTTCGACAAACCACGAATGAGCGGCAGTCTTCCAACGGACGCATTTCGCTGACCGACGGCCGGCACTTCGAGTTTGCGGCGGTTCCCCTGCCGGACGGCAATGCGCTTTTCACGATGGTGGACGTTACGGACTCCACCCGCATCCAGGGGGCGCTTCGTGAGCGTGCCGAAGCATTGGAAGAAGCGGATCGCGTAAAGACGGATTTCGTCGCGAACATGAGCTACGAGCTGCGGACTCCGTTGACGTCGATCGGCGGCTTCGCCGAGATGCTGGCGGAAGGGTACGCGGGGAAGCTCACGCCATCGGCCACAGACTATGTCGATGCCATACTTGAAGCGGTCTCGCGGCTCTCCAAGCTGATCGACGACGTCCTCGATCTTACTCAGGGTGACACGCGGGGCGTGGTTCTGGAATGCGAGCGCGTGGACATTGCCGGCTTGTGCCGGATGGCGCTGGAAAGCGTTCAGCCCCGCGCGAGCGAGAAGAATCAGAAACTTGAAGCAGACATCAGTGCCGCAGCGGGCTTCGCCACCGCCGACGGCCGACGGCTTCGCGAGTCCGTTGAGCATGTTCTGGACAACGCGGTTGCTTACACCGACAGGCGCGGCCGAATTCGGCTCGAAGCCGGCGGAAACGACACGACCGTCATGATCCGTGTTAGCGACAACGGCGTGGGTATTGCCAAGGAAGACCTACCGCGCGTTTTCAAACGTTTCGACCGAATCGACGAAGCAGGAGTGCGGGGCGAAGCGGCGCTCGGGTTGGGGCTGCCTCTGACGCGGCAATTCATTGAAGCTCATGGCGGGACCATCGATCTTGAATCGAAGAAAGGTAAGGGAACCATCGTGACCCTGACGATCCCGCGCGATTCCAAATGATCTTGGAGGACGAGCAGGCAACGGTTGCTCTGGGAGTGGCGATGGCAGCCGCGTTGAAGCCAGGTGATGTCATCACTCTTTCAGGACCACTGGGCGTGGGAAAGACCGCACTTGTTCGCGCTGTGCTGACGCGTCTCGGGCACGTGGGTGAAGTTCCGAGTCCAAGCTTCGCGATCGTCCAGCCGTACGAGGATCTGAATCCACCGGTGTGGCACGTCGACCTGTTCAGAATCGAAGATCGGGCTGAGCTGGACGAACTAGGTCTCGAAGCAGCGGGCGAGGGCGTTCTGCTGGTCGAGTGGCCTGAAAGGACAGGATCTTCGGCGTGGCCGCACGCGCTTGGACTCGCCCTGGATTTCGTGGAAGGCGGCGCGCGGCGCTTGACAGCGGACGTTCCGGCTTCATGGCAATCGCGATGGCCTCCGGTATGATTCCACCCTCGACTGCGCCCGAGTTCCTCGCCTCATGCGGCTGGCAGGGGGCTGAAATCAGCCCGCTCGCGGGTGATGCATCCTTCCGCCGGTATTTCCGAGTGCGGCATGGCGAGCGGACCGCGGTGCTCATGGATGCGCCGCCTCCGCACGAGGACCCGCGGCCCTTCATCGCCGTTGCGGAATGGTTGGTCGGCCGGGGTCTAAGTGCGCCCGAGATCCTTGCACGCGATTTGGAGAAGGGGCTGTTGCTGCTCGGAGACTTCGGCAGCCGAAGGCTTCGCGAATATCTGGACGAAGATCCTGGGCGCGAAGTCGAGCTTTACGAACTTGCGACGGACGTCCTAATTCATCTGCACCGGCACGCGCCAATGGATGGACTGCCGAAGCATGGTCTGGAGCAGTGGCTCGAAGAACTGAAGCTGTTCACTCAGTGGTATTGCCCGGCCGTCGGGCTGTACGTTGATGAGCAGGCCTATCTCGCAGCCTGGACGAAGGTGCTGGGACCGGTAGCGAACGATGGCCTGGGACCCGTCACGGTGCTTCGGGACTATCATGCCGAGAATGTGATGCTGATCGAAGGTCGCGAGGGCGTCGCGCACTTTGGTCTCCTCGATTTCCAGGACGCGCTGGCGGGCCATCCCGCCTACGATCTGGCATCCGTTCTGGAAGATGCGCGCCGCGACGTGCCGAAGCAGATCGAGCGCACAATGATTGACCGGTACATCGCGGCTACAGGCAGTGGCGAGACCCTCGAGCGGGCCTATTGGGCGCTCGCAGCCCAGCGCAACACCCGTATTCTCGGTGTTTTCACCCGCCTCTGGAAGCGCGACAACAAGCCGCATTACACGCAGTTCCAGCCGCGGATGTGGGGGCTCCTGGAGCGCGACCTTGCTCATCCGGGCCTCGAGCCGGTGCGTGAGTGGTTCGACGCCAATGTCGGACTGGAACACCGTGTCGCTCCGTGGAAGCAGGCCGCGTGAGCATACCGCGTCGCGCCTTGAGGCTTCGGGCCGAAGTCGCGGCGGAAGTTCCGAAGACCGCGATGGTCATGGCCGCCGGCCTCGGCTAGCGTATGCGTCCGCTGACGGCAACGCGTCCGAAGCCTCTGATCGAAGTCGCCGGCAGAGCGCTTCTCGACCATGTGCTCGACCGGCTTCGAGCGGCGGGCGTCGAGAAAGTCGTTGTCAACGTCCACTATCTGCCGGGTTCGGTGGAGGCGCACTTGGCCGCCAAGGCTGATGGCCTGGACGTCGCGATCTCAGATGAGCGCGATCTGCTGCTGGAGACAGGTGGCGGAATTGTCAAAGCGGAGCCCCTGATCGACGCCGATCCCTTCCTCGTCGTGAACAGCGACAATCTCTGGGTGGATGGGCCCGCCGACACGCTCAAGCTTCTGGCGTCGCACTGGGACGACAAGAAGATGGACGCTTTACTCCTGCTCGTCCCGCAGGCTCGCGCACAGAACAATCGGGGCCGGGGCGACTTCCACATGGACCGGTCCGGACGCCTTCGCCGGCGGGAGAAATCGCGCGTCGCCCCGTTCGTTTATACCGGTATTCAGATGGTCTCGAAGCGGTTGCTGGAAGATGCTCCGGAGGGACCGTTCTCCACGAACATTCTCTGGGACCGAGCTATCGAGGCGGGACGTTGCTTTGGAGCCGTTCACCAGGGCTTGTGGTTCGACGTCGGAACGCCCGCAGCTATCGGGCAGACGGAATCCTTCCTGGCCGATGCCTGAAGCCGTCGCCGTGCGCCCGGCGGTCTTCACCATCCCCATCCATCGCTCATTTGCGGACTCGCTCGCGGCGGGTCTGATCGCGAAATTCGGACCGGACCCGCTTGCGCTGGCAAGCGGCCGAATCCTGCTCCCCAACAACCGTGCCGTCCGAACGATCACGGAGGCCTTCGTCCGGGCAAGCGGCTCGGGACTACTCCTGCCCCGGCTGATACCGATCGGCGATCCGGAGCTCGATGAGAGGATCGGCGGCGCACTCGATCCGGCTGATGGCGGCGAACTCGTGCCACCGGCGATCGAGTCGCTCGACCGGCTACTGAAACTTGCGGCCATTGTCAGGGGCGAAGCGGCCGCGGAACGCCTTCGTCTCGCGGGTGACCTAGCGGCGACGCTGGACGCCCTGCTGGTCGAGGAAATCGACCCGCGCCGCTTGAAGGATGCGGTCAGCGAAACCAGCGATCTTGCGCGCCACTGGGAAAAGTCGCTCGAGAAGCTCCAGCTAATCTACGAGGCTTGGCCGCACCTGCTTTCGGAGCAGGGGACGATCGATCTTACCGAGCGGCGCAATCGTCTGCTCAATCGCCTTGCTGCGCGCTGGAGGGATGAGCCGCCAGCGGGGTTCACGGCGGCTGCCGGCATTACGACTGCTGTCCCCGCCGTCGCGGCCTTGGTCGCCCGCGTCGCCCGCATGTCTGAGGGAATGGTGGTCGTTCCCGGCCTTTGGCTCGCCAACCTGTTTCCGGACGAGGAATGGGATGCACTTGGGCCGGACGAGAACAACCGGGGCGAGGCGACTCACCCGCAATACCATCTGAAGCTTCTGCTCCACCGGCTCGGAGTCGGTCGTGAAGAGGTTCAAACCTGGCGTTGGTCCGGACTCGCTGCTTCGTCCCCGGCGCGAGGGCGCGCGGTCGCGAACGCGATGGCCGCGCCCGATTTCTCACACAAATGGGAGACGCTTCGTCCGGCTGAGCGACGGCTTAGCGACATTCGTCTTGCCGAACTTACGGATCCGGCGGCCGAAGCTCAAGCGATAGCACTGGCCCTTCGGGAGGCATTGGAGACACCCGCCAAGACAGCGGCGCTCGTCACTCCGGATCGCCAGCTTGCGGGGCGCGTGGCGTCACTGCTCGCACGCTGGGGCATCGAGGCTGACGACAGCGCCGGCAAACCTCTGTCGGCGATGCCGGCGGGGACGCTGCTGCTCGGCATTGCAAGCGCCGCAGCCGAGGATCTGGCGCCGGTCGCCCTGCTCGCGTTGCTCAAGCATCCTCTGGTGGGGGGTGAGGGCGACGAGCGTGTTTCGTGGCTCGACGCGACGCGTGAGCTGGATCTCAAGCTGCGCGGACCGCGCCCGCCGGCGGGCTTAAGCGGGCTCGACGCTCATTTCGGCGCGTCACGGGATTGGCAGAAGGTCCGCTCCTGCGTCGAGGGCATCGATACCGCGCTTGGTGAGCCATCGTCCTTGGCGATGTTTGCCAAGATGCTGTCACGCGCGGCGCAGTCGCTGGCAGGTGATCGGGCGTGGCGTGGCCCTGACGGGCGAATGGCGGTCGAGTTGCTGTCCGAGCTGCAGAGTTCGGACGCCGCGCAGCAGCTGACCATCGCCACCGCCGACGCCGTGCCGCTCCTCCGCCAACTGCTCGACGAACGCGCCGTGCGTCCGCCCTACGGCAAGCATCCGCGAATCTTCATCTGGGGCTTGCTGGAGGCGCGGCTTCAACGTGCCGATTTGGTCGTGCTCGGTGGTCTCAACGAGGGTGTTTGGCCCGCGCTGCCTGCGCCCGATCCGTGGCTGCCTCCCAAGGTTCGGGCGACGCTTGGCATGCCGACACTCGACGATCGCATCGGGCTTGCGGCGCACGATTTCGCGAGCGCTTTGGGGG
>JBKPKE010000055.1:0-11390 GCA_046730955.1 Pseudomonadota bacterium | reverse complement strand
ATCCACGACCGCCTCGTCGCGCCATCCGGCCATATGCAGGACGCGATCGCCCGGCGAGAAACCATCGGCGCTGGACTCGACGACCTCGCCGACCGCTCCACCCTCCATCGGCTGGTCGATCTGAAACGGCGGGACGTAGCTCTTCACGTCATTCATTCGCCCACGCATGTAGGGGTCGACCGAAAGCCACTGGTTGCGAATCCGCACCGTGCCGGGGCCGAGCGGCGGCAACTCAACCTCCTTGAGTGCAAAGTTCTCGTCGGTGGGCAGACCTTGCGGGCGGCTCATCAAGTGCCAGGCGCGCGCCATGGTGCTTTCTCCTGCTTTCTAGGGCCCGCATAATCCGCGGCGGGTCTACAAGAAAGGCCCGGCCGCCGAAGCAGCCGGGCCTATACCCTTCCCGGTTCGATTTAGACTTAACGGTAGGTGCCGGAGAAGCTTCGATCGAGCGCGTGCGGTCCGGCGCTTCCCTGATCTTCCCGCTCGAAAAGTGCGCGGCTGCGGTTCTCGTCCCGCCAGCGCCCGCGAGCCTTTTCGGCGCTGCAATCCAGAATGACGCGGTCGCCTTCGATATGGTCGAGGTCCGTGCAGCTGAGCGAATGATGCACGCCGCCCGACTGCGGATCGCTGCGCGTCAGGATAAGTCGATCGCCGGCCACGCGATCGATCGTGCCGACGTGCTCGCCGTCATTCCCGACGACTTCCATATGCTCGCGGATCTGGCCGAGCACCTGGCGCTTAGACTGACGGCGCTCGCGCCAGCCGCCGAAATCCTCCTCGAACTTGGACTGCCGCTCCCGGCTATAGTCGTCGCAGTCGCGATCGAGGTCTTCCATCTGGCGCCGGCGCCATTCGCCATAATGAACGTCTTCATGGCTCGAGTTGACCCGCGAGCCGGCGAAGCTCGTGCGGCGGTAGGGATCGCGATCCCAGACGTCGCCTCGATAGTCCCGGGGCATTCCGCGGTCATCTTGGCCGAAGCGAACCTGGCCGCGCTCCAGCTCATCGCGCCAGCGAGGGTCATAGTCACGTTCGCCATAGGTGGGGCGGAAGCGATCTTCATCGCGGTCGCTTCGGTGCGGCCGATCCTCATCGCCAAACCAGGACCGGACTTCCTCGCCCATCCTGCCAAAGAAACCGCGGTTGTCACCTTCACGGCCGTATTCCGCTTCCTCTCGGTCTCGCTCCCAGCTTCGCGGACGACGATCGTCCTCATCCCGCCATCGGCGACTTCCTGGATCGTAACGGTCGTAAGCCATGCCTACCTCCATGCGAACGGGGCCGGCGGAGTGCCGGCCGCTCCTCACAGTTGAAAACGATTGGGAATGGACTGCCGTTCCGGCTCCGGCACGGCTTTCGACGAGGCGAAATGACCTCGCGGCGAGTGCTTGTAAGGGGGAAAGGGCGTCGCTATGTGGGCCGCCTTGCCGAGGTGTGGGGCTGTAGCTCAGATGGGAGAGCGCTGCAATCGCACTGCAGAGGTCAGGGGTTCGATTCCCCTCAGCTCCACCAGCCTAAGGCACTGATTTTCATCCTTAATCTCGGGTAGCCATCCGCTGACTGGACGATCAGCGCGCTCTAAGGCAAAGGCACCCGCGAGGGCCGGATTAGCTCAGTTGGTAGAGCAGCGGTTTTGTAAACCGAAGGTCGCGGGTTCGAATCCTGCATCCGGCACCACTGCCACTAATTGGACGCGGGCCGCGAAGCAGCGGTGTCACCCCACCCACCTCCGAGCGCGCGGAACAGGTCGATCTGCCTGGCGGATACCTCGCCATTCATCTCGGCAACTTGGGCCTCTGCTTCGGCGAACGTCCGTTCGGCATCGAGCAATGCCAGCGAATCCACCTGACCTTCACGCTGCTGTGCACGGACGATCTTGGCGGCGACCTCCGCCTCGTCCCGGGCCGCTTTCAGTGCCTCTCGACGACGGAGAGCATTGGAATAAGCGGACAATGCGGTCTCGGTTTCCTCAAGGGAACGCAGCACAGTTCCATCGAAATCGGCGAGCGCTTCCTGCGTGCTCGCCTCGGCGCCCTGGACACGCGCGCGAGCACGGGCGTGATCGGAGAAGGACCAGCTGATCAGGGGACCGATCAGGAACCCGATGGGGTTGCCGAGCAGATTGCCGAGATTTCCCGCGCTTGAGCCGATGGACGCACCGAGCGTGACCCGGGGATAGAGCTCCGCGGTCGCCACCCCTATCCTCGCCGTAGCAGCGGCGAGCCTTCGCTCGGCGGCTCGAACGTCGGGCCTTCGCGCCAACAGTTGCGCGCCATCCCCGATCGGGATGGGTGAAGTGAGCGAAAGTGAGGTTTCGCGCGCGCCGGCCGAGAGGGGGAGTTCGGCGGGCGCGCGCCCGGTCAGTGTCGCCAGCCGAAATAGTGCGGAGTCTCGTTCGGCGGCGACAGCCGGAATTTCTGCTTGTCTCTGATTGCGGAGTGCGGCGATCCGCGCAGTATCGAGCCGGGTCGTCTGCCCGATCTCGACCTGCTTCTGGGTCAGGCGGAGAGATTCATCGAGAAGTTCGACGATGTGCTGGCCGACAGCAAGACGCTCCGCCGAGTTGGCGGCGTCCGCATAAGCCCGGGCCGTGTCCGCGACGATTGCAATCCGGACGGCGTCGGCATCGGCCGCAGCAGCACCCACATCGCCTTTCGCGGCCTCGACGTTCCGGCTCACGCGTCCGAACAAATCGACTTCGTAGGCAACCTCGAGACCCGCATCGAAGCTGGTCGTCGTGTCCGATACTCCCTGATCGCGGCCTCGCGTCGCGCTTGCACTGACACCGCCCTGCGGCAGTCGATCCACCTTGATCTCGCGAAGCGAAGCGCGGGCCCGTGCCAAACGGGCGACTGCGGCGCGCACGTCCGTATTGTGCGCCAGCGCCTCCGCGATCAGCTGGTTGAGGACTGGATCGTCGTACAGCCGCCACCAATCGTCCGGCACCGGCGCCGACCGCTGCACGACAGGCGAATTCGCAGCGACGAAAGGACCGGCTGCAGACCTCGCGGTTGCCGGCCGAGCATAGTCCGGGCCGGTGGCACAAGCGGCGAGCGCAAGCATCGATACGAGGGTCGCAAGTTTCTTCATTTCTCTGAACCTCATTCCGCCGGGCGCAGCGCGAGCTGCTCGTTGCCGGGCTTGCCGCGGCGGCGCTGGAGGCGCTCGCCCAGCGTGCGGGTCGCGACGTAGAAAACGGGCGTGAAGATCAGGCCGAAGGCGGTCACTCCGATCATCCCGAAGAAGACTGCAGTGCCAAGCGCCTGACGAAGCTCCCAGCCCGGACCGCTCGCGATTACCAGCGGCAGCGTGCCGAGGATAAAGGCGAAGCTCGTCATGAGGATCGGACGTAGGCGGGACCGCGCGGCCTCGACGGCCGCCTCGATCGGGCCTGACCCGCGCTCCTCGGCCTGCTTGGCGAACTCGACGATCAGGATCGCATTCTTCGCCGCGAGCGCGATCAACACGATCAGGCCGACCTGCGTCAGGATGTTGTTGTCCAAACCTCGCAGGTTCACGCCAGCCATGGCGGCGAGCAAGGTCATCGGCACGATGAGGATGATCGCGAGCGGCAGGAGCAGGCTTTCGAACTGCGCCGCCAGCACGAGGAAGACGAACACTACCGACAGTCCGAAGATGAGGATGGCGATATTGCCGGCCGCTTCCTGCTGGAAGGCGATGCCCGTCCACTCCGTCGCAAAGTCGGCCGGAAGCTTCGCCGCGAGCTTCTCCATGATGTTCATCGCCTGGCCGGTGGACGTTCCGGGTGCGGTCTCGCCATCGACCTCGACCGCCGGGTAGAGATTGTAGCGGGTCACGCGATATGGTCCCGTCTTGTCGCTGAAGGTCGCGACCGAGCCGATCGGAACCATCGCTCCGCTGTTCGAGCGGGTCTTGAGTTGCGCAATGTCCGCTGGATCGTCGCGGTACTGGGCGTCGGCCTGGGCGGTCACGTGATAGGTGCGGCCAAGCAGGTTGAAGTCGTTGACGTAAGCCGATCCGAGATAGACTTGCAGCGCCTCGAACACCCGCTCCGGCGGAACGCCGAGCATGTCGGCCTTGGCCCGGTCGATGTCCGCCCAGATGCGGGGTGTCGCCGTATTGTAGAGCGTGAAGACGTTGGCGAGATGCTGGTCCTGGTGCGCCGAGCCGATCAGTTGGCCGGCCGCCTGCTCAAGCGCCTGATAGCCCTTGTCGCTGCGGTCCTGGACGATCATGCGGTAGCCGCCGCCATTGCCGATGCCCTGGATGACGGGTGGCGGAATGACGAACACGAACGCCTCGTCCATGTCGGCGAGCGCCGCGCGCATGTCGTTCTCGATATTCTGTTCGGTGCGGTCGGTTCCTGCGCGCTCTTCGAACGGCTTGAAGGTGACGTAGGCCGCTCCGGCGTTGGACGCCTGCGTTCCCGACGCTCCGTCGAAGCCGGAGAACATCACGGCCTGGTCGACGCCAGGGACTTTCAGCAGCTTGTCGACGGCCTTCTTGAGCACCGCGTCCGTGCGTTCAATCGAGCTTCCGGGCGGAAGCTGGATCGCCGCGAGTGCGTAGCCCTGGTCCTGCGCTGGAATGAACCCGGCGGGCGTATATGCGAAGATGCCGACAGTCAGTGCAACGAGACCAGCGTAGATGGCAAGCGCCCGCTTCGGAGCATGCAGGATGCGCCGCGTGAAGCTGCTGTACGAGTCACTCAGCCGGCCGAACAGGACGTTGAACCGGTCGCCCGCGCGATGAACGAAGCCCATCAGGCCGGTCTCGGCGCGAAGATCGCTTTTCGGCTTCAACAAGCGTGCGGCGAGCGCGGGCGACAGAGTCAGCGACAGCAGCAGCGAGATGATCGTCGACGCCGCAATCGTTACTGCGAACTGGCGATAGAATTCTCCGGTAATCCCGGTGAGAAATGTCACCGGCACGAACACCGCGCAAAGCACGAGGACGATTGCCACCAGTGCCGTCGAGACCTCGTCCATCGAGCGGTGCGCCGCCTCCCGCGGACTCAATCCGTGCTCTAGGTTTCGCTCGACGTTCTCAACCACGACGATCGCGTCATCGACCACGATGCCGATCGCGAGCACTAGGCCGAACATGGACAAGGTGTTGAGCGAGTAACCCAGCGCCAGGAGCACCGCCATCGAGCCGATTAGCGATACCGGAATCGCGACGATCGGGATGATCGCGGCTCGCCAGCTCTGCAGGAAGACGATGATCACAAGGACCACAAGCAGCATCGCTTCCAAAAGCGTTTCCTGCACCGCGGTCATGGATTCACTGATGAATTCCGTCGGGTTCCAGATGATCCGGTACTCGAGACCCTTAGGGAAGGTCTTGGCGGCGTCCGCAAGCTGCGCCTTTACACCCTCGGCCGCTGCCAAGGCGTTGGTGCCGGGCCGCTGGGTGATGCCGAGAATGATCGAGTCCGTGCCGGACAGATAGGCGTTCACGCCATAGTCGCTTGCGCCCAGTTCAACCCGTGCAACGTCGCGTAGCCTGGTGATAGCGCCCGTTGTGGGATCGGTGCGAATGACGATGTTCGCAAATTCATCGGCCGTCTTGAAGCGGCCCTGGGTTTCGACATTCAGCTGCTGCGCCGCACCGGTGTTGAACGGAGGCTGGCCGACAACGCCGGCCGCGACTTGCACGTTCTGACTGCGCAGCGCACCCACGACCTCGCCCGCTGTGAGCCCCAGAGTCGAAGCGCGGCCCGGATCGATCCAGACGCGCATCGCGTAATCGCGGGCGCCGAAGATCTGCACGTCGCCGATGCCCTCGACACGCGTCAGACGATCACGGATCTGGGTCAGCGCATAATTGGAGACGTAGCCGCGATCGAGCGAACCGTCCGGCGAAAGCACGTTGACCGCCATGAGCCAGCTTGGCTGTTCCTTGCGGACGACGACACCCTGACGGCGCACGTCTTCTGGAAGGCTAGACTCGGCAAGCGCGACGCGGTTCTGGACCAGCACTTGAGCCGTATCGAGATCGGTGCCGACCTTGAACGTCACCGTGATCGTCACGCGCCCGTCGCCCGTCGACTGCGACGATTGGTAGAGCATGTTGTCGACGCCGTTGATCTGCTGCTCAATCGGAGCCGCCACCGTATCCGCGACGGTCTCGGCGGACGCACCGGGATAACTCGTGCTGACCGTCACGGTCGGCGGAACGATGTCCGGGAATTGCGATACTGGCAGGCCGACATAGGCGAAGGCGCCGACGATCGTGATGACGATCGCGATGACGGCGGCAAAGATCGGGCGCCGAATGAAAAAGTGGCTGAACTGCATGGGAGTTTGCCTTGATTATCTTGCGGCCAGAGTCGCCTGCGAGGCACTCGGCACGTCGGGCGGTGGCGCTTTTGAAGCGACAGCCTCGATTGAATGGATTTGAGTGACGCGCGGCTTCACCTTCCCGCCGGGCATTGCAAACTGGACGCCCTGGACCACGACGCGATCGGAACCGGTCAAACCTGAGCGGATCACCCGAAGATCCCCGACGAGCGGCCCCGTCTCCACCGGCTTCGCTGCGACGGTTCCGCCCTTCCCTACGACCAGCACGATCTTGCGCGCCTGGTCGGTGCGGATGGCAGCATCCGGAACGAGCAGCGCTGGCGTCGTTCCGCCGTCCGCCAGTCGCATGTTTCCGAACATGCCGGGCGTCAGGAAATAGTCGGGATTATGGACGATCGCTCTGGCGCGGATCGTTCCCGAATTCTGGCTGATGCCATTGTCGGTGAAGTCGAGCGTCCCGCGCCAGTTGTAGGACGCTTCGTCCTGCAGCCTGATCTCGGCGACATCGCCCTGTGCGCCCGAATGGCGCTCTCTGGAATCCTTGAGGAACAGCGATTCAGGCACATCGAACGTGAAGTAGATCGGATCGAGCGCGTTGATCGTAGTCAGCAGCGTTCCATTGCTGTCGCCAGCGCTGACAAGATTGCCGGCGTCAATCCGACGGTCAGAGATGCGGCCGCCGATCGGGGCTCGGATCTGCGTGAATTCGACCTCAAGCGCACGCTGTTGAACCCGTGCCTGGGCCGCCGCGAGCGACGCTCGCGCGTTGCGCACCGTGGCCGTCAGCTGATCGACGTTGGCCTGCGACACTGCGTTCGCCTCGAGCAGCCGATGGGCGCGGCCGAGGTTCAATTCGGCAAGCGCCAATTCGCTCTGCGCAGTCGCGACTCCCGCGCGAGCCTCGGCAAGCGCGGCCACGAACGGCCGCGGATCGACCGTGAACAGTAGTTGCCCCTTTCGGACGATAGCGCCGTCTTTGAAGTGAATGCCGACGATCTGACCGGACACACGCGGACGAACCTCCACGCTTCGGCTCGGCTCGAATCGGCCGACATAGTCGTCCCACAGGTTCACTTCGCGCTGCAGGGGTGCCGCGACCGTCACGGAGGGGAGCGGAGGAGCAGCGGCCGGGGATGGATCGCTGTTCCAGAGGGTAACGGCCGCGGCAAGCGCTATGACTGGTGTCCCGAACAAAGCGGCGCGTTGCCAGATCGGCCGGTCCATGACTTTCACGCGGACCGTTTGCGCCTCGCCATCGGCGGGGACTTTGGTGATCATGTTCATGCAGCGATCCTTCGCGGAGCGCCGAGGACGGAATTGATGCTTCCGGCCATCAGCTCATATTGGTCCGCCGAGAAGCCGGCGGACATGAAGTCGGCGACGTCGTCGCCTGGAATAGTGAAACCGAAATGCCAGGTGAGCACCGCGATCCGCCGCAAGGCCTCGAGCTTCGGATTGGCGAGCTCGGGGTTTCCGCGGCCGAGCAGCTTGTTCCAGAAACGGCGGAAGCCTCCCGACGTCCGAATGGTCCACAGCTTGTCGATGCGGGCAAGGCGGATGACCGACCATTCGAGCGGCGAGAAGTTCGGCTTCTCAACTTTCGCGGAAGCGATCGCCGGCAGGGCGATCTCGTGGCAATCCTGCGGTTCGATCTTCGCCAGATAAGCCATGTCTTTCTCCCTCTTTTCGGCGGGCGAGCGCCATCGTTCGCCGAGACAGGGTCGCGGCGCGGGCACGTCGTCCAGTTACGCAGAAATCCGCTCGCCGAAGCGCTCCGCTTCGGGGTGGTCCTGCCAGTGATTGTTACGACCCTTTTTGCGGGATCAGGGCCCGCGGAAGGCGGAAGCAGAGTTCAACGACACAGCTCCCACTTTCTGTACCGGTCAGTACAAAGCTGGCTGGGCGGCGTCAACCAAAATTCTGTACCGGGTGATAAAAAAATCTGATGAGGCGATAAATCAGGCGCTCGGCCAGAGAGCGAGACCACTTTCGACCAGGCGATCGAGCTCCTCGCGAGTAGCGCCCTGGGTCGCCTGAACGGAAATCCCCTGAAGCATTGCAATCAACACCCGCATCAGGCCTTCCGGATCAACATACGCCGGCAAATCGCCCTCTTCCTTCGCGCGGACGAAGCGGTCGGTTAGCGCGCGCTTTCCTGCGTCGCCCCGCTTGACGACCTCCTCGCGAACGGACTGCGCCTCAGCCCCGCAAGCGACGGAAGTGATTACGCCCATGCAGCCGTGCGGCTGTTCGCAGCTCATCACATTGTCGACGGAGCCGCGCAGCATCACTTCGGCAACCTTGCGCGCTGTCGGTTGCTCGAGCGCCCGGCGAATGTAGGCCAACTTCTCAGTCTCGTAGAGGTCGAGCGCCTTGCGGAAGAGCGCATCCTTGTTTCCGAACGCGGCGTAGAGACTCGGACGAGTGATGCCCATTGCCTCGGTCAGATCGTTCAGCGACGTGCCCTCGTAGCCTTTCTCCCAGAATATGCGAAGCGCCTGCGCGAGCGCCTGATCGACGCAGAATTCGCGCGGACGCCCGCGGCAGGCGGAGGCCTGGGAAAGTGTCTCGGGCTTATTCATATCGCACGGTACATAATGCGTCCGCGCGAAATTGCTAGAAGTTTCAAACGCGACGCGGCGGCCGTACAGCCGCCGCGTCCCTAATCTCAGCCTAGTTACGAAGTGATCTGAAGCCCACCCTCAGATCGTCCACGAGCGCTTTCGTCTGCTCCCATGCGGCGAAGTGCGCCCCCTCGGGATGACGCTGATAATAGATCAGCTTCGGATACGCCTTCTCCGCCCAGCTCCGCGGAATTGGAGCGATTTCTTCGGGAAAGGCACTCACCACGACCGGCACCTTCACGCCTTTCGGCTCAAAGAAGGCAAACTTGTTCTCCCAGTACAAGCGTGCCGACGATACGGCTGTTCTGGTCAGCCAGTAGAGCGTGATGTTGTCGAGGACGTCATCGCGAGTGAAGCCGAGGCTTTCACCGTCGAACACCCGGCCGATCTGCTTGTACGTCCAGATGTCGTGATCGATGATCCAGGCTGCGAGACCAATCGGGGAATCCTCAATCCCGTAGAGGGTCTGAGGCCGGTTTCCCATCTCCAGCGCATAGCCGAGACCGTGCGCGTAGAAGAACGCGACATGATCGAAGGACGCCTTCTCCTCGTCTGTGAGGCCGGCAGGTGCGGGAGACCCTGACAATGCGGCCGCGTTGACCTCAGCGGGTACCGCGCCCGCCATATTGCTGTGAATCCCGAGTAGTCCTGGCGGTGCATCCCGGCCGAGGAAGTCGGTAATCAACGCTCCCCAATCTCCGCCCTGCGCGACGTAATGATCGTAGCCCAGTCGCTTCATCAGCACGTCCCAGGCCCTCGCGATCCGTTCGGGCCCCCAACCCACCTCGGCGGGCTTTCCTGAGAAGCCGTAACCGGGCATCGAAGGTATCACGATGTCGAACGCATCGGCTTCGGTACCGCCGAAGGCCGTCGGGTCGGTGAGAGGCTCGATGATCTTCAGCTGCTCGATGATCGATCCCGGCCAGCCGTGCGTAACGATAAGTGGCAGGGCTTCCGGATGCTTCGACTTCACATGGATGAAGTGAATGTCGACGCCGTCGATGTTGGTGATAAAGTTCGGGAAGGAGTTGATCCTCGCTTCGACCCTCCTCCAGTCGTGCTCTTTCTGCCAGTGGGCCGCAAGCTTCTGGATCGTGTCCAGCTGGACGCCCTGCGAAGCGTCATTGACGAGTTCCCGGCCAGGCCATCGCGTGCGCGCTATGCGCGCCTTGAGATCTGCGAGATCTTCATCGGACGCGCGGAAGCTGAACGGCCGGATCGAAGTATCTGCCGGTGGTGCGGGCGCATCGCGGAGCACAAAAGTCGCTGATTGAGTGGATGTGGTCGATGTGTCGGGCTTAGGCGCAAAGGTATCGCCGCCGGTCGGCGGCGTCGTTGCGGTCATGATCGCTCTCCTGGTCTGGAGGTCTCGGACACGCTTACGAAACGGGGGGCTCAGCCGCCGATAAGCCGGTGCGCTACGGACAAGCGGCCGGCAATGCCCTGCTCCCCCGAACCGAGTCGGTCAATGTCCTTACAGGCGTGTTTCCGCACGACGGGGCCTTCTGCTAAGCGACCGCCGTGCCCAACGGTCAGAATCAGCTCATAGCAACACGCGGGCCGCAAATGTTCCCGCATCTCACCGATGATGAGTTGGACCGGCTTTCCCGCTTCGGGGAGCGCCGCCGTTTCCGCGCAGGAGAGGCCGTCGCCCGCTTGGGCGAGACGGGCCTGGGGCTTACTCTGGTCCTTTCGGGCGAGATCGAGGTCTCGCAAACGGATCGCGGAGAGAAGCAACACATCGTGACGCACGAGCGCGGCAGCTTCATGGGTGAGCTCGCGCAGCTCTCGGGCCGCCCTTATCTCGTCGACGCGACCGCGATAACCGACGTCGAAGCAGTCTCCATCAGACCCGAGCGCTTGCGGGCCCTCCTCATCGCCGAAGCGGACCTTGGGGAGCGCATCATGCGCGCTCTGATCCTGCGGCGAATGGGACTGATCGAAGCTGGGGCGGGCCCGATCATCGTCGGCGAGGAATCCGACGCCGACGTGCTTAGGCTGGTCAATTTCCTGCGCCGGAACGGCCATCCCTATCAACGGCTCGATCCGTTGAGCGACAGCTGCGGACAGACCCTTGTCGCCCGCTTCGAGGTTGCGAACGAAGAGCTTCCTATCGTTCTCTGTCCCAACGGTAATCTGCTGCGCAATCCGACGGAGCAGCAGCTGGGACGCTGCGTAGGCCTGGTCGACCGGATCGATCCGGAGAGAGTCTACGACGTGGTGGTCGTGGGCTCGGGGCCGGCCGGCATGGCAACGGCGGTCTATGCGGGCTCGGAAGGGCTTTCCGTGTTGGCTCTCGATTGCCGTTCGTTCGGCGGCCAGGCCGGAGCATCCGCCCGAATAGAGAACTACCTGGGCTTCCCGACCGGGATCTCGGGAATGGCTTTGATGGGGCGAGCGTTCAGCCAGGCGCAAAAGTTCGGCGTGGAATTTGCGATCCCCGACGAGGCAGTGAAGCTCGAATGCGGGAACGATCCTTGCC
>JBKPKE010000054.1:0-16092 GCA_046730955.1 Pseudomonadota bacterium | reverse complement strand
GTTCCTGGGGCGCGCAAGGCAGCGGACTATTCCCCAAAGCGATAATCATGCTTTGCGATGATGTCGGCATCATGCTGCGCGACCAGGTCTCGAAGCTCCGTTCCATAATATTCGGCGTAGCCGGCATGCGCGGACCGGTTGGTCGCTGGAGCTTCGAGCAAGTACGTGCTTGCGGCTCGGCCGATCTGCACGCCTGCGCCCACGAGCAGTGACGGTAGCTCATCCCGCAGTCGTTCCATGCGCCCTATTCGAGTGGGCGGTTCTCCCGCGTACATATAGCGATAGAGGAAGCTGTAGAATCCCAGCCCCGTATCGCGAATTGCGGAAAGCTCTGGTCCCGGGAGGTTAAGGCCATGACTGCCATACGAGGATGGAAGCGCATCTATTAGCGCGTCGAGGTGCGCGCTTCCGGCGCCCAGGTTGAGCATGTTCCGAATGGTTCCTTCGAAATCGAGGCGTCGATCATCGCTGAGCAGCCGGAACAGTGCGTTGGGCCGCTCCATTGCGGATTGGAACGCGTACCAGGAAACATAATAGCTCCAGGGATTTCTCACGAGTCCGAGGACCGGAAGCTGGCCCCATGCCGGCGGGATCAGCCGACGCGGAAGGTGATAGCCGACCGGCCGCGCATCACCGAAGTATCGCAGCAGCCATTCGTTGACGAAAGTGCCGCCGGACTTGTGCAAATGGAGGAAGACGAAGCGGCTGGTGGCGATCATCCGGCAGTAGATCGACGACCTGCCGCTTCACCGGCGCCCGGCATTGCGTCGCTTGGGTGGCGATCGCCCTGCTCGATCAGGCCCAAGAGTTCCGGCGTGGGAAGGAAGTCGGCAATGAGATGCGTCCGCGACAGGTATGGATGGCGGTTCCAGACGGCATGCTGCCCACTGTTGTTCAGTGCCCAGATCTCGCCAGGCATCATTTGATAGGCTTTGCCCTGCGCAAACATCCATACCTGGTCGTTTGTCTCGACCGGAACGTGGATGCGGAGACTCTTTGAAAAGTACGGTGGAAGGTCGACGTGAGGAGGAATGCTCGTCTCCGCGGGGAGGCGCGCAAGAAGCGCCCGCAGCGGAGTTGCCGGAATCCTTTGTTCGAGGATGGACCGCACGTAGGGGAGGCTGTTGAGTGCGGGACGATCTTCGATCGGCTTCTCGCCCTCCGCCGGAGCGTAGCCACGCAAGAAGAGAGCTTCGGCCGCGCTGTGCACGCCGACGCGCCCGGCCGTGGTACCCCAAAGCTCCCCGGGCAGACTGGCCACCTCGGCGCGCAACCGATCCGCATCCACACGCAGAGGGAGCCGCACGCAGGTCCCCACGATCGCCTGCTTGTCGATGACCGGATGACCGGGAAGGTCCAACATCGGATCACTCTATCGCCCGAACGTGCATTTTGCGAGCGCGCCCCAGCCGCTGGCAGGTGAACCCAAAAGGCGGGAAACGGGTTGAGCATTTGACAGGAGGAATGAAATGCCAGTTTCCGAACAGCCGATGGTCGAGCGCATAGCCCGTGTGCTCGCCGCAGCTGCCCACAGCAGCAATGCGGAAGGCAGCGATCCATCGGCCGGCGAGAAGGTTGATAGAGTCTGGCGTGAGCATCTGAACCAGGCGGTCGCAGTGCTTCACACCATGCGCGAGGCCGACAGCCAGATGGCGGCCGCCGGCGACCCGGAGGCCTGGGCTCGAATGGTCGAGATCGCAATCAGCGAGGCAGATGTGACGGCGTGAGCTCCCGGGCACGCGAGAAGCCGCGTACCCAGGCTAACCACCCCAACTGGACGCTCGTAACTTGCGTCCTCGCCTCAAGCCTTTCCTTCGTCGAAGGCTCCGTATTGAGCGTCGCCCTTCCCGCTATCCGCGAGACCTATGGCGCCGGCGCGCAACAGGTCCAGTGGGTCATCAACGCGTACCTGCTTCCGCTGTCCGCGCTCCTGCTCCTGGGTGGGGCACTCGGCGACCACTATGGCAGGCGGCTCCTGCTTGTTGTGGGAACGAGCATATTCGCGATTACTTCCCTGCTTTGCGCGCTGGCCCCTTCCCTGCCGGTGCTGCTGGCGGCGCGAGGGGCGCAGGGAATAGGCGCTGCGCTGCTCCTTCCGAACAGCCTCGCATTGCTCAATGCCGCATTCGAAGGCGAAAAACGCGGCCGCGCGGTGGGCATTTGGGCTGCTGCCGGAGCAGCCGCTGCGGCCATAGCCCCCCTCATCGGTGGGTGGCTGGTCGACACGGTCGGCTGGCCGGCGATCTTCTACATCAATCTTCCGCTCGCTTTGGGTGCCATTCTTCTCGCGCTACGTTTCGTCAACGAAAGCCGCGAAACTGGCGCGGGCCGGACCGACTACACCGGCGCACTCCTGGTCACGGCTGGTCTGGGAGGCGTCACCTATGCGCTGACGCTCTGGTCTGCCTCGGGAAGCTTCACCGTTCAGGCGATCGTAGCGTTGGTGCTCGGTGGGGCGCTGCTCGGCGCATTCCTCGGCGCGGAAAAACACAGGCGGGGCCGGGCGATGATGCCCCTGACCCTCTTTGCCGACCGCTGCTTCTCCGGCCTCAACCTGATGACGTTTCTTCTCTACGGCGCCTTCGCGGCCGCGATGCTGCTGATTCCGTACGTTCTGATCACGAGCGGCGGCTACTCGCCGGTTCAGGCGGGGCTCGCGATGCTGCCCCTTCCCGTCTTGATGACCAGCGCTTCGCCGACAATGGGCGGACTCGCCGCCCGCACCGGACCTCGGATCCCGCTGACGATCGGTCCCATGGTTGTTGCAGTCGGAATGGTCCTCTCGCGACTGATGAATCCCGACACAAGCTACTGGATCGGCACCTTTCCCACGATCCTCGTCCTTGCTTTAGGCATGACCATCGCCGTGGCGCCACTGACCTCATCTGTTCTCGGCTCGGTCGAGGAGCAGCACGTCGCAATGGCATCAGGATTCAACAGCGCGGTCGCGCGGCTAGGCGGCCTCATCGCCACTGCATTGCTGGGCTCCGTTCTGGGGCAGAAAGGAGCCGCCCTCTTCGCAAGCTTTCACGGCGCGATGTTCGTCTCGGCCGCCGTCGCAGCCGTAGCTGGCATCGTAGCGCTCACGATGCTCGGCGGCGTGAAAATGCGTAAAGGCTGATCAGGCCTTTCCGCCGCCCTTGATGAACCGGTCGATCACCGTCGACAGCAAAGTCATGGGCACGTTGCCACCCTTGACGATCGCGTCGTTGAACTGGCGAAGGTCAAACTTGTCGCCAAGCTCAGCCTTCGCCTTGTCGCGCAGGCGAACGATCTCGAGGTGGCCGATCTTATAACCGCACGCCTGGCCAGGCATTGAGCAATAGCGGTCGACTTCTCCCGTGACCGACGAACGGGAGTCGCCGTTGGTCGATACGAACCAGTCGATCGCCTTGTCGCGAGTCCAGCGCATTGCGTGGAGACCAGTGTCCACGACGAGGCGGCAGGCACGAAAGCTGCTCGACTGCAGATAGCCGAGCTGCCCCATGGGATCATCGGCATAGGCGCCGAGCTCGTCCGCAAGTTGCTCTGCATACAGTGCCCAGCCTTCGCTAAAGGCATTGAAGGCGAGCATCGAACGGATCAGCGGCATCCTGTTCGCATATTCGCCCTGCCAGACATGACCTGGGATGCCTTCGTGATAGGTCAGGGTCGGAAGGGTGAAACGCGGCCATTCCGACGTGTCGCGAAGGTTGATGTAATATTGGCCGGGCACCTTGCCATCGATCGAGCCGGCCGCCGCATAACCGCCCGGCGCACCCTCCTCGATCGCCGGCGGGACCCGCTTGATGATGAGGTTGCCGGGGACCAGCGTGGCGAAGGCGCGCGGCAAACGGCCGCGAATGTCTGCGACGCGCTCGTTGAGATAAGCGAGGAGCTGTTCCCGGCCCGCCGCAGTGTTCGGATAGAGCTGCTTCGGGTCCTTGCCGAGTGCCGCCATGCGCTCGCCCACCGTGCCGCCGGCCATGCCGTTCTTGCGCATGATCTCGTCCATGCGCGACTGGATCACTTTGACCTGTTCGAGCCCAAGCTGGTGAATTTCGTCGGGCGACTTCGTCGTCGTTGTCCCAGCCTTGAGAGCCCACCGATAATAGGCCTCGCCGTCCTTGAAATGCCAAACGCCGGCATCCGACCTCGCGGCCGCGCGGTGCTTCTTCAGCTCCTCGAGTTGCCGTTGAAGGGCGGGAAGCACCTTTTCCGTCATCGATTGTTTGACGCGATCGACGACCTTCGAGTCGAGACCGGCTTTGGCGACCCTCTTGTCTAGCGAGGTCACAACGATCGACTGATCGGGCTTCTCGGAGACGCCCCCGCTGATGATCTTGAGCGTGTTGTCGAGCGTGAAGTCCGGAGCGACGACACCCAGCCCCCGGTCGTGCGCGAGGCGCTCGGTCTCGCCATCCAGGTCCCGGGCGTAAGCATCGACGCGATCCGCATAAGCGACGGCATCTTCATTCGTTGCAACCGTGTGGCGGCTGTCAAGGAAGTCCGGGTGGTCGATGAACGCGCCGCCGAGTTGATTCACGACGTAGGGCGTATTGCGGTAACCGATGTTCGGATCGAGGACGAGCGCGTCGCCGAACGGGAACTTGAACCCCGCATCGGCAAGTTCGTGACCAGCAAGCGCCACGGCAGCATCCAGGTTCGAGGGCCCGCTTAGATCAGACAAATCGAGAGCCTTGAGATCCGCTAGGCGCTTGCCGGCAGCGCTGGCTCGCGCCGCAAGGCCTGCAGGCGTCCGGTCGGTCAATCGATGATTGAGCGGTTCGTGCTTGCCGCTCGCGATTCCAAGAATGGTCGCGTTCTCAGGATATTCGGCGAGGATTTGCTCCGCCATGCCCTGGAGCGTCTTGGCCAGATCACCGCCTGAAGCTCCCGATCCCGTCTTGTTCTGGACTTTGCAGCCGGCCAGCAGGGCGGCGGCGCCTGCCGCACCCAGAAACTCACGTCTTGCAAAGTCACGAAGCATGTCGCCCTCCCATATTGGAGCGACTGCCTAGGGCTAAGGAGCCTCCGCGATCAACTATTGCCCTCGATGAAATCCTCTACCACCGGGGCAATCCTGTCGCGCCACTTGCGGCCATTGAAAATGCCGTAGTGGCCAACGTCCTTTGCAAGGAAGTACTGCTTCTTTTGCGGGGAAAGGCTGGTCGCGATGTCCAGCGCCGCCTTCGTTTGACCGATGCCGGATATGTCGTCTCGCTCACCCTCGATCGCCAGAAGTGCCGTATCCTTGATCGCTTTCGGATCGACCTTGTGCCCACGATGCATGAGCTTGCCTTCGGGCAGGGAATGCTTCTGGAAGACCACTTCGACGGTCTGGAGGTAGAATTCCGCCGTCATATCGCACACCGCGCGATACTCGTCGTAGAATTTCTGAGTGGCGGCCGCCCCTTCCTCGTCTCCCTCGACGAGGTGCTTGAACATCTCCCAGTGACTCACGAGGTGACTGCCCAAATTCATCGTCATGAAGCCAGCGAGCTGCAGGAATCCCGGATAAACCTTCCGCCCACCTCCGGCGTAGTAGAGCGGCACCGTAGCGATCGCATTGTTCTGGAACCAGCGAAGCGGCCGTTCGGTCGCCAGCGTATTGACCGCGGTAGGCGCTTTCCGGGTGTCGATGGGTCCGCCCATCATCGTCAGCGTCTTCGGCCGCCATCGGTTCTTCGATGCATTCATCAGCGCGGTCGCCGCATAGGCGGGCACTGCAGGCTGACAGACAGCCAGTACGTGCGGCCGCTGCCCACCGCGCTCCCCGATCGTCTCGATAAACTCGATCAGATAGTCGATGTAGTCGTCGAGATCGAAAGTCCCTTCACTGAGCGGCACCGCCTTCGCGTCACGCCAATCGGTGATGTAGACGTCATGGCTCGGAAGCATTCGCTCGACCGTGCCGCGAAGCAGAGTCGCATAGTGCCCCGACATCGGCGCCACGATTAGCAGCTTCGAATCGTCCTCAGGCGCTCCCTCACGAACGAAATGCTTGAGCTGCCCGAACGCTTCGCGAAGGACGATTTCCTCGTGCACGGCGACCTTCTTGCCGTTCACGGTCGTCCGCTTCAGTCCGAACTCGGGCTTTCCCCGCGGCGATGCTGCATGCGCGAAAACGTCCAGTGCCGCGGCCACCAGCGGGCTTCCTGAGACGTAAGCGAAGGGATTTGCTGGATTATTCAACCATCCGGCACCCATGCCCGCCAGTTTGCTCGCGCCCGCAAGAAAAGAGCGCTGAACTTCATAGGCGTCATAGAGCATTCACATCACCTTCCACCACCGGACACAACAGATGTGGACCCCGATCGCTCCGGCTGCAAGCACTGTTGTTGCATTGCAGCGAGACTGTCAGAATTGAGGGAAGAGGCAACGGCTGCTAGCGCTAGCGAATGGCCTCCGCTCCCACTCGCCCGTCCGGCCGGTCCATCAAGAACCTGCGCATGGTGTGGAGTTTCGCGGCCCAATACCGCCTCCAGCTCGCCTGCGCTGCCCTAGCGCTACTCGTTGCGGCGGCTGCGACCTCCGGCGTTCCCTTCGCGTTCAAGCTCATCATCGACAAAGGATTCGGAAGCGGCGCTGGCAACACGCGCGATATCGCACGCTGGTTCGAATATCTCTTGCTGCTCGTCGGAATCATGGCGACCGCCACTGCCGTCAGATATTATTTCGTGTCCTGGCTGGGCGAGCGGACGGTCGCCGACATTCGCCTGGCAGTGCATCGCAACCTGCTTCGGCTCTCCCCCGGTTTCTTCGAGGAGAATCGACCGGCTGAGATCACGTCGCGCATTACGGTGGATACGACGATAATCGAGCAGGTCGTCGGCACGACCGTTTCGATCGCCTTGCGCAACATCGTTCTTGCGGTCGTCTGCATCGTCATTCTGTTTGTGCTGTCGCCGAAGCTTGCCGGGATGATGCTTCTTGGCATCCCCTTCGTGGTGGGCCCGATCACTCTTCTCGGGCGTAAGGTCCGCCAGATCTCCACACGCAGCCAGGATCGCATCGCCGACGTGGGCGCTGTCACGAGCGAAGTGCTTGGTGCGATGAAGATCGTCCAGGCATTCGGACAGCAGGGCCGGGAGAGCGGCCGGTTTGGCGAAGCGGTGGAACGGGTGTTCGCAACGGCCAAGCGGCGGATCCTTATCCGTGCCTTGCTCACCGCCACCGCCATGTTCCTGTTCAGCGCGGCGATCACGATGATCATCTGGCAGGGTGCAGTCGACGTGGCCGCCGGCGAGATGACGGGCGGCACCATTGCCGCGTTCGTTCTTTACGGCGGCCTGCTCGCCGGCGCGTTCGGAGCGCTGTCGGAAGTCTACGGCGATTTCCTCCGGGCTGCGGGCGCATCAGAGCGGCTGACCGAACTGCTGGAGGCCGAGCCGGACATTCGCCCGCCGGCGAACCCCGTCCTTCTGCCGGAGCCTTCCCGCGGTGAACTGACGTTCGACGGCGTCACTTTCCACTACCCCACGCGGCGCGACATTTCGGCGCTCGAGGATTTCAGTCTCACCGTGAAACCCCGTGAACGACTTGCTCTCGTCGGTCCTTCAGGTGCAGGCAAGACGACGATCTTCCAGCTCGCCGAGCGCTTCTACGATCCGCAGCAGGGCCGGGTCTTGCTCGACGGTGTCGACCTCAAGGACGCCGATCCCGCCGACATCCGCCAGCGCATAGCGCTCGTTCCGCAGGAGACGGTGATGTTCGCCGCGACTGCACGCGACAACCTTCGCTACGGCAATTGGAACGCGACCGAAGATGAGATCTGGCAGGCCGCGCGCGATGCCCATGCCGAGGAATTCCTGCGCAAGCTGCCCGAAGGCCTCGACACGTTCATGGGCGAAGGCGGCGCGCGCCTCTCCGGCGGGCAACGCCAGCGTATCGCCATTGCGCGCGCGCTTCTGCGCAACGCACCGCTGCTGCTGCTGGACGAAGCGACGTCCGCGCTTGACGCCGAAAGCGAGCGGCTGGTGCAGGAAGCTCTGGACCGATTGATGGCCGATCGCACGACGATCGTGATTGCCCACCGACTCGCGACCGTGCGCGCAGCCGACCGCATCGTCGTGATGGATCATGGACGAATCGTCGAGGAAGGCACGCATGCTGCGCTTACACGTCGCGGCGGACTCTACGCGCGGCTTGCACGCCTCCAGTTCGAGGATCGAGCGGCGTAAAGCCTAGCTCTGACTGCCGCCCTCGCCACTCGGGGAGCTGCCGGTGGTGCCACGGCCGCGGCGAGCGCCGCGGCGCCGACTGGTGCTGCGAGTTCCGCGCGCGGATGTCGAACGTGTGGCGGTCTTTCGAGCTGTAGTCTTGCGCGTTGCTCCAGCGGTCGCCGATTTCGCGCTGGAGGCTCGCGGCTTCGTCGTTGAAGACTTCGCGCGAGTCGTTGTCGACTTACGAGCGGCCGGCTTGCGCGCGGAAGTCTTGCGCGTTCCCGTGAAGCGCGCGCTGCGCTTGGTGGAGCCCGCAGCGCTCGCAGCGCCGCTTCCGCTTTCCTCGTCGCTCCACTTGCCTGACATGACTCGCTGCGCTGCGTCGGCGACGGCTTCCGCGATAAGTGAGCCAAGCTTCGATGCGCTCGACACCATGGTGCTTGCGGCCGCCTGGGCGCTGTCGGCGGCATCGAGGCCGGCGTCGCGAATCTTCCGCCGCGCAGCCGGGCTGGCGCTAATGGCAGCCGCCGCGGCTGCGAGTCCTGCTGCAAGCATTTCACGGCTCATTGCTGCTTTGGCGAGCTTGTCGAGAGTGTCCTTCCCCGACGCGCTGCTCTTGCTTGATTTGGCCATTGCAAACCTCCCGTTGTTCGTTGCGGCAAAAGACACTTCAGACGCGTAACGGTTCCGTTTCGGAAAGCGAACAGCGCGCTAACGCGAAGTTCTCAAATGTCCAAGTACGTTAAAGGGGACCGCTGCCGAGCAACGATCCCCTCGAACATGGTCAGCGGCCGGAAGTGTTGGCCGTCCGTTCAGCGCCTATGGCCGACGAACACCCCTTTCCGACCTCTCTGCTGAACCATGAGACATCGGATCACCTCCTTTCGCTGCGTTGAAGCTGAAAGGAGAATGAGTCGCGCACGAACAAATCACAAGTCTTGTAATGTCTCGCAGATGTGCAATGCTCTCAGACTTCGCGTGCCTGTCAGGCGGCGCGGCAATCCTCGACCACGTGAGCAACTTCGGGCCCCGCCGGGAGGACGAGTGCGGGCGAACCCGGCATCATCGAAGCGAAGCGGCCGCGGCTGAATGCGAGCGCGTCGAGCAACGGATCATTGTTTCCCACCTGCACAATCACCCGGCCGGAGGGCTGGTCGAATCGTGCGCCAAGACTGCGAGACGCCGAACTGGTCCAAAATGAGAGATTAGCCGCGGGAGCCGCGCTGGTTCTTGAAATCGTAACGAGTCGAGTGACCTTGCCGCAGGCGACGAGCATGCGCGTCGGACCGGTGCCGTCTACGAATGAGGCCTCGCTTCCGCCGGCTATCTCGCGATAGCCCCACGAGCCGGCACTCACGGGCGAGTAGCTGAAATCCACAGCCGCGTTCTCCTGGGCAGCTGCCGGAGTGCACAACGACGCACAGGCTGTCGCGATCAGCGCGATCCTCTTCACTTCAACTCCATTCACTTGTCGGGATTGTTCACTCGCCGAGGCGATCGACCTTGTCGCGCAGCGCCGCCAGCTCGGCCTTGAGCTGATCAAGCTCGCTTTCCTGCGCGGTCGGCTCAGCCTTTTCCTTTGTCTTCTCGGCATTGCCGGAAAAGGCCCTGCTCGCACCTTGGAACATCTGCATGTTGCGCTTGGCGATGTCAGCGAACATCTTGCCGCCAAACGCATCCTGGAAGGCGCTCTGGTTGCGCTGAAAAGCGTCCATCGCAGCTTCGAGATATTGCGGGACCATGCCCTGCATCGAATTGCCGTAGAGTCCAATCAGCTGCTTCAGGAAATTGACGGGAAGCATGGTCGATCCGCGCGCTTCCTCTTCGACGATGATCTGCGTTAGAACCTGGCGAGTTATGTCTTCGCCGGATTTCGCATCGACCACTTCGAATTCGCGGCCCTCGCGCACCATTTCGGCGAGGCGATCAAGGGTGATGTAGGAAGAGCTTTCCGTGTCGTAGAGACGACGGTTAGCATATTTCTTGATCGTAACCTTGTCCGAAGACCTGACCATGAACCGCTCCAACAACTCCCCGCCTCACCTACTACCGGACAAGTGTGCACCGCAACATGAACGCGCTCCGCGCCCGCTCCCGCTATTTCTCGAATTGGTACGGACGGTCGGAGAAAGCGAGCCAGGGCTGGCCCGGGCGGCGCTCGAGGGACTGGCGAAATATGAGCGCGCCGAACGCCCGCAGCGTCGGGCTTACCGTGAAATCGCCGGGCGGGCCGGCCCCGCAGTGCTGCACGATTTTGGCGGAAGCGGCCCCGCAGCCATCCTGGTGCCGTCGCTCATCAATCCGCCGCATGTCCTCGACTTAGATGAGGACGTTTCCCTTGCCTCTACCGTTGCCGGAATGCACCGAAGGACGCTGCTCCTCGATTGGGGCCCAGCGCGCGACCGCTCCGATCTCGACATTGGGAGGCATGTCGAGCGCCTGCTCGTTCCTCTGATCGAGAGTCTTGGCGAGGCACCGGCGCTCGTCGGCTATTGTCTCGGCGGCACGATGGCGATCGCAGCTGCCAATCTCATTGGCGTCGAACGTGTCGCGACGATCGCCGCGCCCTGGCGCTTTGCCGGCTACCCGGACAGATCTCGAAGTTCGCTGCTGGATCTCTGGCGATCGGCCAGACAAGCGGCAGACCGGCTGAATCTGCTGCCGATGGAAGTGCTTCAGGCAGCCTTCTGGTCACTCGATCCACATCGCACGGTGTCCAAGTTCGCTCATTTCGGAAACCTAGTGGCAGGGAGCGCGGAAGCTCGCCGCTTCGTCACGCTCGAGGACTGGGCCAATGAAGGCGAGCCCTTGCCTCTGCCCGCCGCGAGGGAGTTGATCGAAGACTTCTTCGGGTCGGATCTGCCCGGCAGCGGGCGATGGAAGATTGCTGGTCGCACGATCAGCGACTCGCTTTCGGTACCGCTGGCCAATTTCACGGCCTCGCTCGACAGGATCACCCCGGCTGAAACCTCAGGAAGCGGCCGACGTACCGAAATAGCCGCCGGACATGTTGGGATGGTCGTAGGATCCGCGCGAGATCGGCTTTGCGAGGGACTGGTCGCCTTTCTTGACCGGGCTCACCGCTAACAGCTAAGCGCCGCTTTCACGCACCCGTAGCTCAGCTGGATAGAGCGTTGCCCTCCGAAGGCAAAGGCCACAGGTTCGAATCCTGTCGGGTGCGCCATTCCCTTATGGCTAGACAGCGTCGGCGAAAGCGGGCGTCGGCTTCATCTCTTCCGCAATTTCGACTGCTCTGCCCGGCTCGATCGCTCGATTGGGATAGGCGTCCAGCACGATCGTCGGGATCAACCGCTGTGTCAGGTCGGAGAAGGTGAAACCGATCTGCCCGTTGCGCGGACCGGTTGCGGCGACGATCGCGTCAATCTCCGAAGTCGCAAACCCCAGCGCCTTCAGTCGCGGCTCAAGGAGCAGCCTGCGCTTGCCCTCGTCCGGCCGCTCGAAAACCAACATTTCGGCCGAACGCCGCTTCACTGCGGGATCGAGCGCGCTGTAGCGGTTCGTGCACATGATGACGGCCGCCGGGACTCGCTCGTTAGCGATCCGGTCGATGCCGCGAATGAAGGCGTTCACGCCGCTGCGATCCTCATGATGCATTTCGGAATCGCGAGTTTGGGCAAGGGCGTCCGCTTCGTCGACTAGCAAGATGACGGACCCGGGGGTTTTGGCCTCCGCCGAATTCAGGCGGTGCGCCTCGCGCAGCGTGTAATCGAACGCGCCCGAGATCAGGTGCGTCATCTCGCCGACCTTTCCCTGGCCGCGGGCCGAAAGACTGAGCGGCAGAAGCATGACCTCGATGTGCTCCTGCCGGGCGACTGCGTCACCGATCGTCTCGGCAAGCTCGGTCTTCCCGGAACCGACATCGCCGGCGAGGATGACGAGCGGCGGGCGGTTCAGCACCGTATCGATGAGAAGATTGGAGCCGGGGTGAAACCTGTCGCCCCAGTCCGTCAAGCCCTTGGGATGAATGAGAAGTGCAAGGATCTTCGTCAGCTTGGCGATATGGTCGTCGAGACCGATGAGCCGGTTCAACCGGTCGCGAGCATTGGGATTGGGATAAGCCTGCCGGCGTTCGAACAGTGTCGCTACATCGATCATTGCCCGCTCTTCGTGCTGCCCCCGAGAAGCGCAGTGATATTCGTCCTGCAAGTCGTTTGAAAGACTTAGTTGTTTCGAGGGCGTACCGGATTCGGACTGCTCCCTGACGGCTCGGCCGTGGAACCCCCCTTGCCAGCGCTCCGTTGAGCGGCGGAATGATCCACCAGCCACTTACCCCGCCCGACGATTTCGAGGCCCCGGGCTCGAACGAAGGTTTTTACGCGGAAGTCATCCGCCTGATGGCGGAGTCCGGTATCCCGTTTCTGCTGTCAGGTACGTACGCACTGTCATGTTACACGGGCATTATCCGGCCGACGAAGGACGTCGACGTGTTCGCAAAGGCGGGTGACGCTCTTCGGATGCTGAGCTTCTTCCAGGATCGCGGATTCGAAGTGCAGATCGTCGATGACCGCTGGCTGGCCCGCGTGACGCGCGGCGAGCAGTTCGTCGACATCATCACCAACATGCCCACCTCCGCGACCCATGTGACGGACGAGTGGTTCGCGGATGCGCCCGAAGCCCTTCTGTTCGATACGAAGGTACACCTCGTGCCCCCGACCCAGTTCGTCTGGTCGAAAATCTACGTGCAGGACCGCTACCGTTACGACGGAGCCGACGTGACGCACATGATTCTGAAGCGCTCTGGGGACATCAACTGGCAGCAGCTGATCTCGAGCATGGAGCTCCACTGGGAAGTGCTCCTGACCGCCGTTCTCAACTTCCGTTTCATTTACCCGAGCGAGCGGCATCTGATTCCGCGTTGGGTCATGGATGAGCTTCTGGAGCGGCTGAACGCGCAGCTCGCGATGCCATCCGCGGGGAAGCGAGTATGCCGCGGCCGCATTTTCAGCCCCCGCGACTACACGATCGATGTGAATGAATGGGGCTTCTCCGAGCCGGTCGGGAATCTCGAAGAGGATTATGCCACCAAGCAATGACACCATCACGGTCGCCGCGATGGGCGACCTCCACGTTACCGAAGATTCCGTCGCTCCCTACCGGGAAGTGTTCGCAGAAATCTCGCGCGTTGCGGACGTGCTGGTGTTGTGCGGCGACCTGACGAACTTCGGCAAGTCGGCGGAAGCGGAGATTCTTGCCGAGGACATTCGCACCTGCGCCATTCCGGTGCTTGGTGTGCTCGGCAATCACGATTTCGAATGCGGCCAGCCGGAGGAGGTGACACGCATCCTTCACGAGGCGGGCATGACGGTGCTCGACGAGCAGGCCGTCGAAATCAACGGCGTCGGATTTGCTGGAGTGAAGGGCTTCATGGGCGGTTACGGACGCGGCGAGTTGGCGCCCTTCGGCGAGCCGATCGCCAAGGCCTTCGTCGACGAGGTCATGAAGGAAGCGCGCAAGTTGGAGAATGCGCTTCGAACGCTTCGCACAGAGCGGAGCGTCGCCGTGCTGCATTATTCCCCGGTGACGGACACTCTGGAAGGCGAGCCGGCTGAGATCTTCCAATATCTTGGCGCCCAGCGCTTGGCCGACCCGATCGATCGGTTCGATCATGTGAAGGCCGTCGTCCACGGTCATGCTCATCACGGCAGTTATGAGGGGCGCACGCCGCGCGGCATTCCCGTCTACAATGTTGCGCAATTCGTCGTGAAGCCGAAGTTTGGCCGGCCTTACGCCTTGATCGAAGTGTGAGTCCTGGCCTCGTCGGTCCCCGGAATGGGTGTCGGGGTGTGCAGTGTCTCGATGACGTACAGCCGTTTGATGAGCACATAGGTGACGACGGTCAAAGGCGCGGCGAGGATCACGCCCAAGGTCCCGAAGAGTGCCCCGAAGCCGATCAGTGCGAAGAGCAGAACAACGCCAGGGAGGTCCACCGCATATTGCTGGACCAAAGGCGTAAGCAAATAGCCCTCGAACTGCTGAACGGCGAAGTAGAGAAGCACCACCCACAGAGCGAGGTCCGGACTGACCGCTAGCGCGAGCAGGACCGCCGGCACCATGGACAGGATCGGGCCGGCGAATGGGATGAACTCGAGCACGCCCGCCATTAGGCCGAGCGTGAAGGCTGACGGCATGCCCAGCATCCATAGGCCAAAACCGGTGAGAAGCCCGACAACGATCATCGCGATCAGTTGGCCGCGTAGCCAGAGGCGCAGCGCGCGCTCGGACTCGGTGATCGCCTCGAGGGCAAGTGCCCGCTTTCCGCCAGGTATAAGTTTGACCGCACCGGTGAGATAAAAGCGCGGTTGAGTGGCAAGGAAGATGCCTGCGACAAGCACGACCAGGACGTCCGCTATGCCGCTTCCGATCGACAATATCGTTCGCCCGAACGCGGAGAAGCTGCTGCCGCCGGGGGCGCGAATATCCTCTGCCCAGCGCTTCAGCTGCTCTCCAAGTCCCAAGTCGCCCATGCGCGCCTCAAGCGTATGCCACGCCGCCGGAAGGGTTTCGCGCAACGTCTGGATTTGCTGGACGACATGTGTGCCGAACAAAGCGATGAGCCCAACGCCAAGTCCGAGGATGACAATGATGGAAACGGCCGTGCCAATGCCCGTTCGCCAGCCCGTCAGCCGGCAAATCCGGTCCGCGAAGGCGCGGAACACGGTTGCGACGACGAGCGCGCCGAAAAGCATGAGCAGCAGGGTTCGTAAGAACCATGCGAGAAGGAAAAGGGATGTCAGCCCGAGCACGATGAGCACGCGGCGTACGAAGCGGCGCTCGTCGCTCATCGGCTCCGGCTTAGCCATTGCTCACGCCCGGGGCCAACTATCCAGAATTTCAACGAAGCGCGTCAGCCAGGCATTGGTCTGATGACCGTCGACCACGCGATGATCGATGGTTAGCGTCACATAAGCCATCGGCCGGATGAGCATCGCGTCCTGACCGTTCACCTCGCGCACGATCACGCGCTTTTCCAGCTTGCCGATCCCGAGGATTGCGGCCTGCCCCTGGTGCAGGATGATCGGAGCGGCGAGCAGCGACCCCGACACGCCGTGATTGGAGATGGTGAAGCTTCCGCCCGACACGTCCGAGCGGTCCAGCTTCCCTTCCCGCGCACGCCGCGTGAGATCGTCCAGCTTCGCAGCGATCTGCTCCAGCGAAAGACTGCCCGCATCCTTGACGACCGGAACGACAAGGCCCTTCTCGCCAAGCGCTGTCCCGACTCCGACGTCGATCGTCGGAGAGATTGCGATGCGGTCCTTTTCCCAGCGGCCGTTGATCGCGGGGGCAACCGCCATCGCCTCGGCTGCAGCCTTCACGATGTAGGCCGTGTAGCTGAGCTTCCTGCCATTCGCCGCCATGGCGGCCTTGTGCGCGGCCACGGCGGAGAAATCGGCTTCGAACACGGCCGTGACATGCGGTGCTTCGCTGACCGCGCGCACCATGTTCTCCGATATGGTTAGCCGCATCCGATCGTGCGGAATGTCTTGGGAAGAGAATTGCCGCGGCCGCGCTGTCGCTGGTTCCACGCTAATGAGCGTCGCGCTTGCGACGGCGCGATCCACGTCCTCGCGGGTTACGCGGCCGTTCCGCCCTGTTCCCTCGATGCGCGAGGGATCGATGCCGTGCTGAAGGCAGGCGCGGCGGACGGACGGGCTCAGGCGGGTTTCGCCGCCGCTTCCGCTCGGCTCGAACCCGACCGGCTTGGGAGCTGCAACCCGCGGCTCGTCCCTCGGCACGAACGACTTGGGCTGGACCTGCTCAGTGCTGATCCGTCCGAGCAACGCACCGGGTACAGCCTCCGCATCCGTGTCCAGTACGATCTCCGCCAGCACTCCAGCCGCGGGCGCAGGCACTTCCTGCGTGACCTTGTCAGTCTCGAGCTCGACCAAAGGGTCATTCTCGGCAACGGCATCGCCGATCTGCTTCAGCC
>JBKPKE010000053.1:0-7400 GCA_046730955.1 Pseudomonadota bacterium | reverse complement strand
GCGCAGGCTTGCCCGTGCAGGAGCCCATCGGGTCGATGGTCGTCGACATCGGCGGCGGCACGACCGAAGTCGGGATCATTTCACTGGGCCGGTTGAATTACGGGACCTCGGTCCGGGCCGGCGGCGACAAGATGGACGAGGCCATCACGGCTTTCCTGCGCAGGAAGCACAATGTCGCGATTGGCGAGGCCACTGCCGAGCGCATCAAGATCGAAATCGGATCCGCCGTCGCGATGAACGAAAGCACGCACATCATGGGCTATGTCCGCGGACAGGACGTGACCCGGGGCGGCCCGTGCGAGCTGTCGGTGAGCCAGGCCGATATCGTCGAGGCCCTGAGGGAACCTCTGTCTCACATTGTCGAGGCCGTGTGCATGTCGCTCGAGCAGGCCCAACCGGAGATTGCCTCGGACATGATCGATCGCGGAATCACCCTGACGGGCGGAGGAGCGCTCTTGCGCAACATCGATCGGGTGCTTGCCGACGAGACTGGGTTGCCTGTCCAGCTCGCGGAAGATCCCCTGACCTGCGTGGCGAAGGGCGCCGGACGCGTGCTAGAGGATGAGCAATTCCGCGAGGCGCTGCTGCCCGCCTAGCGAACGGTGTGCTTCGGACCCATTGCGGACATGAAATCCGGCACTCCTTACCAATAGTTGGACATGATCTCCTTCGCCCAGGCAGGTTCCTCTATCGGGCCACGAGGTCTGAAGCCCGACATCACGGGCTTGATATCGAGCACGGGTGTGCCATCGATCGCATCCAAGCCTTGGACGACGAGCGATGTGTCGTCCACGGCCAGAATCTTGCAGATGCTTACACCGATGCGATTGGGGCGCTTCTTCCCGCGCTGCGCGAAAATTCCGACTCTCGGCCAATCCCCCCGTCCGCGCGGATGCCGAGCATCATAGGTAATCTGATCCTCGCGTACTCGGTCGAACACAAAAGTCACTTCCGCATGGCTGAAGTTATCCAGCCCTTGCAAGGCAGCGTTTGTGAATCGCACACGGTCCAGTTCAATACGCGCTTGAACGTTTCCCCACTCATCATCTTCGGGTACGGCGCGCCCGCCTCGAACATATCCCACCGGTTCGTTTTCGATTGTCATGGCTGGCCTCTAGATGCCTCATCGCGTGCCATCCGGTACGGGCCTGCGCAATGTCGCGATCGGATTAAACCGCGCGTCGCGTAAAATCAGCAAGACGGGCAAAATGGCCGTTGAGACAGCCGAATGTCCGCTTTTAACCCAAGGCAGTCATTGATCGACGCGCCCATCAGCGAAGGACCAGCCCAAGCTTGCGAGCCTTCATCTTGACGGCCTGCCAGGAGCGCCCCGTTCTATGTGCTATTTCGCGAGCCGAGACTTCATGTCGCGCAAGGCTGCGCAGCAGCTCCAGATCCGCATCGGACCAGGGGCGTCCGTGTACCGCTCGCTCCTCCATGCAACTCCCAAGCGAATGAGCCCGGTAAGGCGGCCCGGCTATTGGAGGGAGCCGGACCGCCTTGTCCTGAGGAACGCGCACCTCCTCACCATGAGGAGTTTTCTGTGAGCGATACCCCAAGATGGGGAAGGAAAGCGGCGGTCCGACAAGGTGGGCTCATCGGACCGCCTATGTTGGGAGCCACGTCGCGGAGGTGTCGAGTCTCAAGGGCGCGAATCCCGAGGCCCTAGATACGCGTCTATCAGCCCCCGCGAACCCTAACTTTAGTTAAGCTGTTCAGTTTGAGACAAAAAGGTCGCTCCACAGCTTACCGCGGCTGGATTTCCTCGACGGGCAGGCCGACCTTCGCCAGCTGCGGCTTCACCTTCGCCGCATCGCCGACCACTACCCAGACGAAACCTGCCGGATCGACAGCCTGGCGAAGCGCGGCATCGAGGCTCGCCTGCGTCTGCGAACGATACTTGCCAGCCAGCAGCTCGTAATAATTGTCGGGCCGCCCGTAGAGTGCGTTCGTCTGCATCGCCGACAGCACGGCAGTCGACGTCTCGAACTGGCCGGGCAGCTGGTTGATGCGGTTGGCGATGGTGCGCGACAGTTCCTCGTCCGTCACGCCCTTGGTTGTCAGGAATTCGCGAATGTCTTGGCGTAGCGCCTTGATGGAGTCCCCGGTACGATCGGCCTGCACCGGTGCGCTGACGATGTACGGGACCAGCTTGGCATTGAGCTGCGTCGTGCCGCGTACGCCATAGGACCAGCCCTTGCTCTCGCGCAGGTCCATGTTGATGCGCGACAGGAACTGCCCGCCGAGCACGTCATTGCCTCCGGTGATCGGAGCCATCTCGCCGCGCGGATCGATCGGCGTGACCTGGCCGGCAAGGATGTACGACTGCGGCGATCCCGGACGGTCGATCAGCACGATACGCTCGGCTTTCGGACGCGCCGGTGTTGCTCCGAAGGCCTTTTCGCCCTTCGCGATGCCGGTCGGGACAGCCCAGGTCCCGAAATGCTGCTCCAACTGCTGCTGAACTTCGGCCAGCGGCAGGTTCGACACGACGAAGATTTCGAGATTGTCGGGCCGCAGCCAGCGCTGCTGGAAGCCGACCAGATCGTCGCGCGTGAACGTCTTCACCGCCGCTGGATTGCCGGAGCCGGTCGCGGCATAGGGATGGGCCTCGCCGTACAGCAGAGTCGGCAGAGCGCGCGCCGCCATATTCTGCGGATCCTTCTGCTCTTGCGCGATTCCGGTCAGGATCTGCGTGCGTACACGCTCCACCTCGGCTGGTGCGAAGTCGGGCCGCTGGACGATTTCCGCCAGCAGGTCGAGCGATGGCGCCAGGTTCGCGCTCAGCGCCGACAAAGTGACGTTGCTGATGTCCGCGCTGCCCTGCGCTGCAATCTGCGCTCCGAGCCTTTCCTCTTCCTCGGCAATCTGCTGCGGAGTCTTGCCGGCCGCGCCTTCGTCGAGGAGCGCAAGCGTCATGCCCTGAAGTCCGCGTCCGCTTTGCGCGTCAGCCGAATAGCCCGCGTTGAAGCCCAGTGCGATCTGAGTCACCGGAACGGTCGTGCGCTGCGCGTAATTGACCTTGATGCCGTTCGACAGCGTCACGTGCTGCACATCGGGGAAATCGAGCGGCGGGTTTGTGCTGACGGCGGGCAGCTCACGCTTCACTATCGGCGTGGCGATGTCCGCGCTCTTGCCCTTCTTCGGCTTGAACTTGGTTTCCTCGTACGGCGGGCGGTCGCCCGGCTCGAGCCGGATCGAGAACACCGGCCGCGATAGCCACTTTTGCATGGCCGCCTTCACGTCCGCCGGCGTAAGCGCAGCATAAGCGTCCAGGCTCTTCTTGTAGAAATCCGAATCGCCCACGAAGACCTGGCCTTCGGCGAGCGCTACGGCCTTGCCGCCGAAACCGCCGACCTGCTCGAGCCCGCGAATCCTGCCGCCGACCTCGCGGGTGGCGGCGCGGCGGACCTCGTCTTCCGTCGGTCCATTGGCGATGAAGTCGGCGATGATTTCATCGAGACGCTTTTCGACGACTGCCGGGTCGACACCCGGCCTCACCGTTGCATCGACTTCGAACAGGCCGATGCGCTGGAATGGCTGCAATCCGGCGCTCACGCTGACCGCTAGCTTCTCCTCGCGGACCAGGATCCGGTCGAGTCGCGAGCTTGCGAGGCCGCCAAGGATCGATCCTCCGACGTCGATCGCTGCAAGCTCGCTCGACTGAAGACCGGGAACGGCCCAGTGGCGCTGGATCTCGGTCGCCGCGACGCGGTCCTTCATTACGATCGACTTGGGCGCCGAAAGCGTCGGCACGTCGGCGGCCGCCGGCACGTTGACCGGCCCCTGCTTGATCGCACCGAAATATTTCTCGACCAAAGGTCGCGCTTCGGCGGGGGTTACGTCGCCGGCAAGGACGAGCACGGCATTGTTCGGGCCGTACTTGTCGATGAACCACTCCTTCACCGTCGCAAGGCTCGCCGCGTCGAGGTCCGCCATCGAACCGATCGTGGAGTGCTGATAGGGATGGCCGTCGGGGAAGAGGTTTCCGAGAACCTCATATTCGACGAGGCCGCCCGGCTGGTTGTCGCCCTGACGCTTCTCGTTCTGGACGACGCCGCGCTGGTTATCCAGCTTCTCCTGCGTCATCGCGCCGAGCAAATAGCCCATGCGATCGGATTCCATGAACAAGGCACGCTCGAGGCCGGCCTTGGGGACGGTCTCGAAGTAATTGGTGCGGTCGAACCAGGTCGTTCCGTTGTAATCGGTCGCACCGAGCTGCTGCAGGTAGGTGAAATAATCTCCCGGCAGATTGTCCGATCCATTGAACATGAGATGCTCGAACAAATGCGCGAAGCCGGTCTTGCCTTTGGGCTCGTCCTTCGAACCGACATTGTACCAGGTGCTGACCGCGACCACCGGCGCCTTGTGATCCTCGTGAACCAGCACGGTGAGCCCGTTGGCGAGTTTGAACGCAGTGTGCGGGATCGCGACTTCCTGGACGAGCGCGCTGACCGGCGCCGGCTCTGCAGCAACGGCGGGTGCTGCGACGGCCTCGGGAGCAGCGGTGGGCGCAACCGCTGTCTGTGGCGTTGCACAGGCAGCCAGTGCGGACGCACTGGTCAGCAATACGGTCAGGCGATGGATGCGCATTTTCGGTGGAGACTCCGGGACAAACTGGAGCGCCGACCTTAGCGGCGACGCCTTGTCACGCAACTCTCCACCGAAAACGGTGAGTTAATTGGTCCATGCCGCCCGTAGGTTACGGATGCGGCACTGCGCCTTGCAGAAGGTCGCCGAGGCCGAACTTCTTCTTTTTCTTCGGCTGCGACTGGCCATTGGGCTGGGCGGCTGATTCACCCTGCATCTCGCTCATGTCCGGCATTCCGAGCATCAGCGATGCGGTCGTCTTGAACCTTGCCTTCGCGACCCATTTGGGGGCTTTGGGCGCTTCCGCGAAATTCGCTTCCGGGCCGTAGCCGATCCCCATGATCATCCCCGCCGGCGACGCTTTGGCGACTTCCGCCGGAAGCGTGCATTCGCTTACGCTCGGCGCGAGCACGTGGCCGGTGCCGATCAGCCGCTTCACTTCCGCGGGCGGCAGATAATCGAGCATCGGTGTGGTTGCCGCGCTCTTGGACGAGCTCCACATTATCACGTCGCCGCTTCCGTTCCCGCCGAACATGACGAGCGCATAACCGGTCGCCATGGCCGATGGCGACCAGGCGAGGCGCGCCGCTCCCGAAGGAAGCGTTCCTGCCTGGCGCAGGTTGAGTGCAGGCATGAAGTCCTGCGCGAGCGTGAACCCGATCGGCGGCGAGTAATTGCCCTCTATCTTGTGCGCGCCGAGCAGCGATCCGCTTGCCGGGACCGGACGGCGGTCCTTGGTGTTCGGCCATTCGCCGAAGCCGGAGGCCGTGTGCGGCACCTTTGCGGTTCGCGCGAAGTTCGCCATGGCCGCCATTCCCGGCGGAACCTGACCCGCGGCCAGCTTCGAGAAATCGATCACGGTCGGCTGCCCCGCGCCGACGTGTTCCCCGCAGCCCCAATAGATCAGCATTCGTCCCTTCGGCTTCTCATATCCGGGCGGCAGGCCGCTGGGTTCCTTGACCGGCTTCGGCGCGGCCGGAGTGATCAGCGGCAGGCTGGGGCCCATCTGCAGGCCGGCCGGGATCAGATGGTTGGCCTCGGGCGCAGCCGCCGGCTTCGTCCGTGACGCGAGCTTCAGGTCGAGCGTATGCATCACCGACGGAGCACTGCCCGTCATCATGCCCATGATCTGGCCCATGCTGGGCCGTCCGCCCGGCGTCATGCCGGATCCGAGCCCGCTGGCCGTCGCGACGTCCATCCAGTAGCTCGCGATCGGCGGCGGAGGCGCTGCCGGCGTCGCCGCATATGCCATTGCTCCGAACGCGGCCGCGCTTACGCCCGCGGCCAACATGCTCATCCTCTTCATCAATACCCCCTTTGGAATGGCCGCCCGGCCACCCTCGCGCTGGATGTAACGCTCTGCTAGGCGGCCCGCAAATCCAGCAATTGCGCAAAGTAGACCAAATTGGCCGCCGACCTCTCCCGAATCCGGAACTTCTCGATCATCGCGCATATCGACCACGGCAAGTCGACGCTCGCCGACCGGCTGATCCAGCGGACGGGCGGCCTGACCGAGCGCGAGATGACCCACGGCCAGATCCTCGACAATATGGAGATCGAGCAGGAGCGCGGAATCACCATCAAGGCGCAGACCGTGCGGCTGGCGTGGAACGGTTATGAATTGAACCTGATGGACACGCCCGGCCACGTGGACTTCGCGTATGAGGTCTCGCGGTCACTGGCGGCCTGCGAAGGCGCGTTGCTGGTCGTGGACGCCGCCCAAGGCGTCGAAGCGCAGACGCTCGCCAACGTCTACCAGTCCATCGAGCACGACCATGAGATCGTGCCGGTCATCAATAAGATCGATTTGCCCGCGGCGGACCCGGAAGGCGTTCGGCAGGAGATTGAGGAGATCATCGGCCTCGACGCGAGCGAAGCGGTCCTCGCCTCCGCCAAGAGCGGAATCGGCATCGATGAGGTGCTCCAGGCCATCGTCGACAAGATCCCGCCGCCCAAGGGGGATCGGGAAGCGCCGCTGAAGGCCATGCTCGTCGACAGCTGGTACGACCCCTATCTCGGCGTCGTCATCCTCGTCCGCGTGATGGACGGCGTCATCCGCAAGGGCCAGCAGGTCAAGTTCATGCAGGCGGGCACGACCCACCTCATCGACCGCGTCGGCTGCTTCACGCCCAAGCGCACCGACCTACCCGAGCTTGCGGCGGGCGAGATCGGCTTCATCACCGCACAGATCAAGGAAGTCGCCGAGACCCGCGTGGGCGACACGATCACCGATCCGAAGCGGCCCGCCGCGCAGGCGCTGCCCGGCTTCAAGCTGGTCCAGCCGGTCGTCTTCTGCGGCCTGTTCCCGGTCGATGCCGCGGACTTCGAGAAGCTGCGCGACAGCCTTTACAAGCTTCGGCTGAACGACGCATCGTTCAGCTTCGAAACCGAAAGCAGCGCGGCGCTAGGCTTCGGTTTCCGCTGCGGGTTCCTGGGCCTCCTGCACCTCGAGATCATCCAGGAGCGGCTGACCCGCGAATATGACCTGGACCTCATCACCACCGCGCCCAGCGTGGTCTACAAGATGCATCTCACCCATTCGAAAAACGAGGCGGCGCAGACGATCGAGCTGCACAACCCGGCCGACATGCCCGACCCCAACCGCATCGAGAGCATCGAGGAGCCGTGGATCGAGGCGACCATCTACACCCCCGACGAATATCTCGGAGCGATCCTGAAATTGTGCCAGGACCGCCGTGGCATCCAGAAGGGGCTGACCTATGTCGGCAGCGGCGCCCACCAGCGCGCACAGATCAAGTACGAGCTTCCGCTGAACGAAGTGGTGTTCGACTTCTACGACCGGCTGAAGT
>JBKPKE010000052.1:0-13988 GCA_046730955.1 Pseudomonadota bacterium | reverse complement strand
TCGGTGTGCGGCGTGATCGAGCCCGGCTTGCACAGCACCTGGCCGCGCTCCACGTCCTCGCGGCCGATGCCGCGAAGAAGCGCACCGATGTTATCGCCGGCCTGGCCCTGATCGAGCAGCTTGCGGAACATCTCGACGCCGGTGACGACGGTCTTCTGCGTGTCACGGATGCCGACGATCTCGACTTCCTCGCCAACCTTGACGACGCCGGTCTCGACACGGCCCGTAACGACGGTGCCGCGGCCCGAGATCGAGAACACGTCCTCGATCGGCATCAGGAACGGCTTGTCGAGCGGACGCTCCGGCTGGGGGATCCAGTCGTCGACCGCCTTCATCAGCTCCATGATCTTCTCTTCGCCGATGTTCGCATCGCGATCTTCGAGAACCGCGAGCGCCGAGCCGGCAACGATCGGAATGTTGTCGCCGTCGAAACCGCGCTTGGAAAGCTCCTCGCGGATCTCGAGCTCGACGAGCTCCAGAAGCTCCGGATCGTCGACCTGGTCCACCTTGTTCAGGAACACGACCATGGTCGGAACGCCGACCTGGGCTGCGAGCAGGATGTGCTCCTTCGTCTGCGGCATCGGGCCGTCGGCAGCCGAAACGACCAGGATTGCGCCGTCCATCTGGGCAGCGCCGGTGATCATGTTCTTCACGTAGTCGGCGTGGCCAGGGCAATCGACGTGCGCGTAGTGGCGCGCGTCGGTCTCATATTCGACGTGCGCCGTCGAGATGGTAATGCCGCGCTCACGCTCTTCCGGCGCCTTGTCGATGTTGGCGAAATCGACGGCTTCACCGCCGCCGTGCTTGGCCAGCACCTTGGTGATTGCGGCCGTCAGCGACGTCTTGCCATGGTCGACGTGACCGATGGTGCCGATGTTGCAGTGCGGCTTGTTCCGCTCGAATTTAGCCTTAGCCATTGTACGCCTCTTCTTCTCTGGAATTCGGGCGGCCCGCCCTGTTCGCGGACGCGCCCATAGCTAACAAAAAACGGTTACGCCAGCTTAGCCTTCACCTCGTCGGCGACGTTCTGCGGAACCTCATCGTAGTGAGAGAACTGCATCGTGTACTGGGCGCGACCCTGCGTGAACGAACGCAACTGGTTCACGTAGCCGAACATGTTCGCGAGCGGCACGATGGCCTCGACCGCCTGCGCGTTGCCACGCGTGTCGGTGCCCTGGATTTGGCCGCGACGCGAATTGAGATCACCAATGACGTCGCCGAGATAATCCTCGGGAGTCACGACTTCGACCTTCATGATCGGCTCGAGAAGCTTAATGCCCGCCTTCTGGGCAGCTTCGCGCATTGCACCGCGACCCGTGATCTCGAAGGCAAGCGCCGAGGAGTCGACGTCATGGTACTTGCCGTCGAGCAGGCGGATCTTGAAGTCGATGATCGGGAAGCCGATCAGCGAACCCGTCTCCGCGGTCTCGCGCATGCCCTTCTCGACCGACGGGATGTACTCGCGCGGGATATTGCCGCCCTTGATCTCGTCGAGGAACTCGATGCCGCTCCCGCGCTCGCCGGGCTCCAGCGCAACCTTCACCTCGCCGAACTGGCCGGAGCCGCCCGACTGCTTCTTGTGGGTGTAGGTGAGCTCGACCGGACGAGCGAGCGATTCACGGTACGCAACCTGCGGCGCCCCGACGTTCGCCTCGACCTTGAACTCGCGCTTCATGCGATCGACGAGAATCTCGAGGTGGAGTTCGCCCATCCCCTTGATGATCGTCTGGCCCGACTCATGGTCCGTAGTGACGCGGAAGCTCGGATCCTCGGCGGCCAGGCGATTGAGGGCAACGCCCATCTTCTCCTGGTCGGCCTTGGTCTTCGGCTCGACCGCGACCTCGATGACCGGATCCGGGAACTCCATGCGCTCCAGGATGATCGGCTTGTTCGCGTCGCAAAGCGTGTCGCCCGTCGTGGTCTCCTTGAGACCGGCGATCGCGACGATGTCGCCGGCATAAGCCACGTCCACATCCTCACGATTGTTCGCATGCATGAGAAGCATGCGGCCGATCTTTTCCTTCTTGTCCTTCACCGAATTCGACACGGTGCCCTTCTCGAGCTTGCCCGAGTAGATGCGGGTGAAGGTCAGCGTTCCGACGAACGGGTCATTCATGATCTTGAACGCCAACGCCGAGAACGGAGCAGTGTCCGACGCCTCGCGGGTATCAGCCTGCTCGGTGTCCGGATTGATGCCTTCGACCGGAGGAATGTCCAGCGGGCTCGGCAGATAGTCGATGACCGCGTCGAGCAGCGGCTGCACGCCCTTGTTCTTGAACGCCGATCCGCACAGCACAGGCACGAACGAGAAGTTCAGCGTGCCCTTGCGGATCAGCTTCTTGAGCGTCGCGACGTCAGGCTCATTGCCCTCGAGATAATGTTCCATGACCTCGTCGTCCTGCTCGACAGCCATCTCGATCAGTTCCTGACGAGCGGTCGCGGCAGAATCCTTGAGGTCGGCCGGAATCTCTTCGTAAACGAACTTCGCGCCCAGGCTCTCATCGAGCCAGATGATGGCGCGGTTCTCGACCAGGTCGACGAGACCCTTGAAGCCGCTCTCGAGGCCGATGGGGAGATAGAGGACGAGGGGGCGCGCGCCCAGGCGATCCTTGATCATGTCGACGCACATGTTGAAATTGGCGCCGGTGCGGTCGAGCTTGTTGACGAAGCACATGCGCGGAACATTGTACTTCTCGGCCTGCCGCCACACCGTCTCCGACTGCGGCTCGACGCCGGCAACGCCGTCGAAGCAGGCGACCGCGCCGTCGAGGACGCGCAGCGAGCGCTCGACTTCGATGGTGAAGTCGACGTGGCCCGGCGTGTCGATGATGTTGATGCGGTGCTCGGGGCCCTTGCCGTCCTCGGCAGCCCAGAAGCAAGTCGTCGCGGCCGACGTGATCGTGATCCCGCGCTCCTGCTCCTGCTCCATCCAGTCCATGGTGGCAGTGCCCTCGTGGACCTCACCGATCTTGTAGGACTTGCCGGTGTAATAGAGGATGCGCTCGGTCGTTGTCGTCTTGCCGGCATCAATGTGGGCCATGATGCCGATGTTGCGATAGCGTTCGAGCGGATGGCTGCGGGCCATTTCAAAAGTTCCTTAGCGATGTGGGGAGCCGGCGGATCCGGCTTCCCCAGATATAGGTACGAAAATTACCAGCGCCACCCGTCGGCGGAGCCGGCGGGTTCTACCAACGATAATGGCTGAAGGCGCGGTTCGCTTCGGCCATGCGATGCGTGTCCTCACGCTTCTTCACGGCATTGCCACGGTTCTGCGAAGCATCCATCAGCTCGCCCGAAAGGCGGGCCGACATGGTCTTCTCCGAACGGGCGCGGGCGGCGCCGATCAGCCAGCGGATGGCAAGGGCCTGGGCGCGCTCGGTGCGAACCTCGACGGGGACCTGGTAGGTCGCACCACCGACGCGGCGGCTCCGGACCTCGATGCCCGGCTTCACATTGTTCAGCGCGTCGTGGAAGACACCGATCGGGTCCTTCTTCAGGCGAGCTTCCACGTTATCAAGAGCGCCGTAGACGATGCTCTCGGCGACGGACTTCTTGCCGTCGAGCATGACCGAATTCATGAACTTCGACAGGACGACATCCCCGAACTTCGGATCGGGAAGGATTTCGCGCTTTTCTGGGCGGCGACGACGGGACATTGGATTGTTCCTTTCTCTTCAGCCGTGTCCGGAATTCCTCCGGGGCTTACTCGCTGCTGTTACTTGGGACGCTTGGCGCCGTACTTGGAACGGCTCTGCTTGCGGTCCTTGACACCCTGGGTGTCGAGAACGCCGCGAAGAACGTGATAGCGCACACCGGGAAGGTCGCGCACACGACCGCCGCGGATCAGCACGACGCTGTGCTCCTGGAGATTGTGGCCCTCGCCGGGGATGTAGCTGATGACTTCGCGCTGGTTCGTCAGGCGGACCTTGGCGACCTTACGGAGAGCCGAGTTCGGCTTCTTGGGGGTCGTCGTATAAACGCGAGTGCAGACGCCGCGCTTCTGCGGGTTCTGTTCCATCGCAGGGACCTTCGACTTGGCCTTCTGCGGTTCGCGACCCTTGCGGATCAGCTGGTTAATCGTTGGCATGAAGCCCTTCACCTTTCGTTGCCGGAAGTCCCGGCGGTTACTTTGCCCAAAGCAAAAGCGTGAAGTCCTGGCGGCGCCCTCTTCGAACGAAGCGGTCCACCCGGCCTTCACGTCTATGAGCAATGTTCAGCTCTTGCCCGGCAGGGGACGAATGAAACGAGCCCCGCGGACGGGCGGCGACATAGCGAGGCAGTCCACGACGGTCAACGGGTAGCGTCACGAAACTGAACGGCGACGAAGGAGGCCCGCGAACCGACAAACGGACCCCGTCGAACGGCGTCCACATTCAGTCGAAGCCGGCGCGCCATCGACCTTTCGACCGTGCATCCATGGGTTCGGGAAATCAATCCAAGCATCGGACCTGCAAGGAGAAAACCCATGTTGAAGAATGGCTTGATTATTACGCTGGGAGCGCTGCTGGTCACTGCAACCCCGGCCAATGCGGGATCCAATTCCGGCAATGACCGGGCGAAATCCACGCCGACCAGCGAAACCGCCAAAGAAAAGAAGTATTGCGTCAAGGAAACCAATACAGGCACGCATCTCTCATCGAGCGACTGCCGGACGAAGGCCGAATGGGCCCGCGAAGGCATCGACATCACTGAGTTCGTGAAAAACAAATAAGGCTTGTGGCGGCGGCTCCCCCGGGCCGTCGCCTCCCCTTTCAGATCGGGCGCAGCCTCACTTCCTCGCGACTGAATTCCAGGCCGACCGTCAGCAAAGCGCGAAAGGCGTTGTAGCCGCACTTGCCCGGGAAGAAGGCGTGAAAGAATAGCTGCGGCCTTCCGTCAACGCCTGGAGCAACTGACGCATGCCCGGGCGCCCACCATTCCTTAGTGGATTTGAGCAAGGGCCCTGGTCTTTTCTCATAAGGTCCGAACGGGTGATCCGCGACCGCAACACCGATGCCATAGGCGGGCGTCGAGAAATCGTTCCCGGCATAGAACATCCAGTAGCGGCCCTGCTGCTTCGTGACGAAAGGGCCTTCAATCAGATGCCCTTCCCAATCGAGGTCGTTGGCCAGCACCACCAGCTCCTCGCCGGCAAGCGAACGCCCGTCCGGTGCAAGCCGCTGCGCATGAATCGGTGTTCGCATCGCCTCGACAATCTCATCGGCGAGACCGCATTCGATCAGCGCCGGCTTGACCCTCGTCCAATTGTCGAGAGCAGCCTCGATGAGCGGCTGCATCCAGAAAAAGCGCTCCATCGAACGGCGCGTGTTCGCCCAGGGTTGAACGGCGGCGGCAAAAGCCGCCGTACGCCGGTCGCGTTCGCTTTCGAAAAGCTGAGCGATCAGCGTTGGATGTTCCCGCAACAGCCCCGCTAGCGGACGCGGCCAAAGTCCATTCGTGTCGTTCTTCCAGAACAGATACGGCGTTCCGTCATCGTCGACGAAGATGTGGCTGTCGATCACTCCTCCGCTGGCGGAGCCGCCGGGATACAGCACCTTGCCGCCGCCGATCAGCGGCGCACCATTGTCCTGCCAGGGACCATAGGGCGACGGAGCTCGCGCCAGGCCGATCGCGAGCGCGCTCGATTGCTGACGAGCCGTGTAGGCAACCCAATATTCATCCCCGACCCGCCGCATCTCCGGCGCCCAGAAGTCTGCGCTGTGCCGGCCGGTTCTTGCCCATTCTGGCGTGCGGCCTTCAGGAAAGATGAAACCCTTGTGTTCCCAATGTTCGAGGTCGGTGGAGTGCAGGATCGGAAAGGCGTCGGCCGCATCGTTGGACGTCGCGGTGAGCACCCACCCGTCGTCCAGCTCTAAAACGGCAGGATCGCCGTACCCGGCCTTGGTCAGCCGGCTGACATTGTCGGTGATCAGCGGCTTCCACGCAATTTCGCCAAGACTCGCAGTGGGCCCCTCGGAGGAAGCCGGCATCCGGGTATCGAAATCAACAGCCAGCTGCGCGAAAAAATCGGTGTAGTCCGACTGCTCTCCGCCGGGAATGCGGTATTGGCGTTTCGCTCCGCCATTCATGCTGACGAGGAGGTCGGTCGCTTCCCCGTCGGCTGAAGCCTCCACTTCGAATTGATGCTGCGACTCCATCAGCGCGCGGCGATAGTGCGGACGCGTCGGGTTGAGAACCCGCGCCGGCGGCCCTTACTCGGTCGTGGCCCCGTCCCATTCCTCGTGCTGGTGACGTGCTTCCGCGTCTTCCTTGGTGCGCTGCACAATCTTGTCCTTGTGCTCCGGCGGTCCGTAAATGGTGTAGAAGCGCAGCGGCTCCGTGCCCGTATTGCGGACATTGTGTCGGGCACCGGCCGGTACGATCACCGCGAAGTCGTCCATCACGGGATTCTCCCGTCCGTCGATGTCGACCGCGCCCTGCCCTTCCTCGAACCGGAAGAATTGATCCCGGTCCTCGTGAACTTCGGCGCCAATCTCCTCCCCCGGCTGAAGCGTCATAAGCACCAGCTGCAGATGCTCACCGGTGTAGAGGACCCGCCGGAAGTCTTCATTATCGACCGTTAGCTTGTCGATGTCGTCGCAAAATCCGCGCTTCATTCGGGCAAGTCCTTTCCGAGTCCGAAATCGTGACGAACGCACAACCCGCCCCAGCACATTGTTGTTCATTCGCTTCGTTATTTCAACGGATCGTGACCCCAGTTCATCAAGGAATAGCGCCACCTCGACGTAGCGACATTGTCGGGTTCCTGTGCGAGGTGCCGATGCACATAGCCGACGACCTTGCGCATGTGCGTGTAATCGTCATCCGTCAGGTCGGCATCGTCCTTGGCGAGGATCGCGACGATCCGCCTGCCGCTCGCATGGCCAACGCTTTCGCCGGAACCTTTAACGTCCGGGCCTTTCCAGCCCACCGACCGGCTGTCCTTTGTGGCAAGCCAGGCCCTCAGCTCCGATGCAGTCATATTGACGGCCTTCGCGAACTGCTTGCGAACCTTGTCACGGTCGATCGCGGGCATGGTTTCCGAGATGACCGACGGGCGCTCCGGTTCAATACCGCAAAAAGGAGGTCACTTGTGCGAAACGAGGGCTCCGCCTTTGATCACAGCGTCGATGTGCTCGAGAATGGTCACGTCCGCCAAGGGGTCGCCCTTCACGGCAATCATGTCGCCGTAGGCGCCTGGAACGATCTGACCGACGTCAGGCCGCGCCAGGGCTTCCGACGCACTGAGAGTGGCGGCGCGGATCGCCTGGATCGGCGTCATCCCCCACTGGACCATCTTGGCGAACTGCTTTGCATTGTCGCCGTGCGGATAGACTCCGGCGTCGGTGCCGAAGAGCATCTTCACCCCGGCGCGAGTGGCGCGCTGGAACGTTTGGCGCTGCTTCAGACCGATCATCTTTTCCTTGTCGAGGCTCTCCTGCTCCGTGCCGTTCTTCGTTCCGGTCGCGAGAATGTAGTCGTCGTTGTAGATGTCCATGTCGAACCACGTGCCATGCTGCTTCGCGAGCTGGATCGTCGCGTCGCTGGCCAGGCTGGCATGTTCGATCGTGTCGATTCCGGCGAGGATCGCGTCGTGAATGCCTTCATCGCCATGAGCGTGCGCCGCGACCTTCATGTGCAGCATGTGCGCTTCGTCAGCGATCGCCTTCATTTCCTCGAGGCTGAGCTGCTGAGCGCCCACATCGTCGCCAAGCGAGAAGACGCCGCCGGTCGCGCAGATTTTGATCACTTCCGCCCCGTATTTGCGGAGCCAGCGAACCTTCTCGCGGGCCTGGTCGGGACTGGTCACGATGCCGGGGCTATCCTTGTCGCCAAGCGACGGCGGAAGGCCGTTCGTATCGTCGCAATGGCCTCCAGTGGCACCCAGGAGATAGGTCGCCGGAACGACGCGCGGACCTTCCACCCAGCCTCCGTCGATCGCCTGCTGCAGAGCGACGTCACCGAAAGCGCCAGAGCCGACATTCCGAACCGTAGTGAAACCTGCATCTAGCGTCGTCTTGGCGTTCGCGACACCGACCGCTGTCCAGAAGCCATCCGTATACTTGTAGAAGTCATAGCCGCCGACCTCGGCCAGGCTTGTCAGATGGACGTGCATGTCGATCAGCCCGGGAAGCAATGTCTCGCCCGGAAGGTCGATCTGCTTCGTGCCCGCCGGCACCTGCATCGCGGCCAGCGAGCCGATTTGCTGAATGCGGCCGTCGTCGCCAACGAGAATCGCGGGGCTTTGCACGTATCGCCCGGTCTGCACGTCGAGCATGCGATCGGCAGTCACAAGCGTCGCGGCGCTCGCCGAAGATGCCACCAGGACAGACGCAAGAGCGGACAGAGCAAATCTGCGGATCATCAATTACCTTTCAACGGAAACGGGCCATCGCCTGATAATCGCCTTCACAGGCATCCGCGATTTCCTGCAAGTGGAAATCTAGCGTCGGGGGCTCGGGATCTTCCTCGCGCTCGAAGCCCATGCTGGCTTCGACCCGGCCATACCAATGCGAAGCCCAGACACCGTCCTGCGGATGCCGGCCCGACGGCCAACGAAGCATTGCATCGGTCCATGGAATGTCGAAGGCTGAGCAAAGCGCCGACAAAGTGCCCGACGGATCGGCGAGGACGTCCGCCGCATCGACGACAGGCGGCGCCGATCCGAGCCGATCGCATTCGCGGTCGAAGAACTCACGAAGAAGCCGCATTCCGAGGTCGTCAGCGCAAACTTCTTCACGCTTGCGCGCATAGGACGCGACCATCCGCCTCGGATCGCGAATGAGGAAGGCGTGCGTGACGTTCCTGATATCGTCAGGCGCGATAGGTCCAACCATGTGGTGCGCCATCTGCTTCTGGTACCAGATGGGCGAACCATCCGGCGGGTCACCGGCCATCGCGCCGGCTATGCGCGACCAGTCCGTTTCCATCGATGCAATGACCTCCGTCCGCATCGGATGATCCGCACCGGTCTCCTTCAGGAACGCCCCATAGAAGGGTTCGTCGCTGACGAAACAGTCCGGCCTGGAGGAGAAGCTTCGCATCATCGCGGTCGAGATGTTCCGAGGTCCCGACCACATTGCGATGCGCTTCGTCACGGACGATCGCGCCCCGCCACGTCCTGCTCGAGCCGATTGCGGTAGAGCTGCTGCAACCGCTCCACCAAGGGCCCGCGCTCGGTGCCGATCACTCGCCCGTCGATCGTCCCGACGGGCGCCACGCCGGCGAACGTACCCGTCGTGAAGGCCTCGTCCGCTCCGTAAACATCGGTGAGCGAAAAGTTGCGTTCGAAGGCCGGAATGCCCCCTTCGCGAGCAACCTCCAGAACCAGTCCGCGCGTAATTCCGTCGAGGCAATAATCGCCGCTCGATGTCCAGATCTGGCCATTGCGGACAATGAAGAAGTGCGTCGAATTGCACGTCGCGACGAACCCGTGCGGGTCGAGCATCAGCGCCTCGTCCGCGCCAGCCTCGGCCGCCTGGATGCATGCGGTAATGCAATTGAGCTTGCTGTGGCTGTTGAGCTTAGGGTCCTGAACGTCCGGATAGCCGCGGCGCACGTGAACGGTGAACAGTTTCAGCATCCGCGTCGCCGTTTCCGGGACGGGCGCTTTCCACTCCGGGATGATCACGATCGTCGGCGCCGAGATCACCACGCGCGGATCTTGGTAAGGCGTCGAGCGCACGCCGCGCGTCACCATCAGCCGGATGTGGACTCCGTCGCCGTCCATCCGGTTCGCATCGAGAAGATCGTAGAGGCGCTGCTCGAGGTCTTCGCGCGAGATGCCAATATTCATCGCGATGGCCTTGGCGCCGCGATAGAGCCGATCGAGATGACGATCGAGGAAGGCGATCCGTCCCTGGTGGACGCGCAGCCCTTCCCAGACCCCGTCGCCGAGCATGAAGCCGCTGTCGAAAACAGAGACGGTCGCCTGGGGCCGCGGCACATGCGTGCCATTCACGTCGATTAGCACCTCCGCATTTCGCGGATCGGGCACGAAGTGATGCGTACCGGTCGCCGGAGGCTCCGCCGTCGTCAAATATGGATCACTCGTCCGAAGGCCGCGAGCACGCTCTCGTGCATCATCTCGCTGAGCGTCGGGTGCGGGAAGACGGTCTGGATGAAATCGTCTTCGATCAGCTCGGCCGTCTTGCCGATCGTATAGCCCTGGATCAGCTCGGTGACCTCGGCGCCGATCATATGCGCGCCGAGCAGCTCGCCGGTCTTCGCGTCGAACACCGTCTTAACGAAGCCGTCCACCTCGCCCAGTGCAATCGCCTTGCCGTTGCCGATGAAGGGGAACTTGCCGACCTTCACGTCATGGCCGGCTTCCTTGGCCCTGGCCTCTGTCAGTCCGACCGAAGCGACCTGCGGACGGCAGTAAGTGCAGCCGGGGATGTTCTTCGGATCAGTGGCGTGCGGGTGAGCATCCTTGTTGCCAAGTTCCTTCGCGATTGCCTCCGCAGCCGTGACGCCTTCATGGCTGGCTTTGTGCGCAAGCCAGGGCGGAGCAGTCACGTCGCCGATCGCCCAAAGCCCCGGCACGTTGGTGCGGCACATCGGGTCGGTGTCGATGTGGCCCCTGGTTGTCTTCACGCCGAGTGCTTCGAGACCGATATTCTCCGTGTTCGGGACGATGCCTACAGCGACGATGGCGTGGCTGAAGCGATGCTGGGCCGATTTGCCGTCCTTGGTCTTGATCGTTGCAACGACGCCCTTCGCATCGGCCTTGAGGCTCTCGACACCGGCAGACGTCAGGACCTGCATCCCCTGCTTTGTCACCTGCTTTTCGAGGAAAGCACTGACCTCAGCATCTTCGACCGGGACGATGCGGTCGAGCATCTCGACCACCGTCACCTTGGCGCCGAGGTCTGCATAGAAACTCGCGAACTCGATCCCGATGGCACCCGATCCGATGACCAGTAGCTCGCTCGGCATTTCCGCAGGCGTCATAGCGTGTCGATAGGTCCAGATGCGCTTGCCGTCTGCCTTGGCGAAAGGCAGGTCGCGCGCCCGCGCTCCCGTCGCGATGATGATGTGCTTGGCGGAAAGGTCGGTAGCCTTGCCGTCTGCGCCGGTCACCGACAGCTTGCCCTTCGCCGTGAACTTCCCCTCACCCATGTGCACCGTGATCTTGTTCTTCTTCATCAGGTGCGTGACGCCCTGATTGAGCTGCTTGGCGACGGCACGACTGCGCGCCACCACCTTGTCGATCTTGAAGCCGGCCTTGATCGCTTCGAGCCCGTAGGCGTCTGCATGCTGGATCTGGTGGAAGACTTCGGCAGTGCGGAGCAGCGCCTTGGTCGGGATGCAGCCCCAGTTGAGGCAGATACCGCCCAACAGCTCTCGCTCGACGATCGCGGTCTTAAGGCCAAGCTGCGCAGCGCGGATCGCCGCTACATAGCCGCCCGGTCCCGAACCGAGTACGATAACGTCGTAGGATTCAGCCATTGCTTTCCTCTTGTCCCGCGACTTCGCGCGGCCTGTCATTCTCGTCGAGCGCGACGAACTTGAAGCGCCCCCATGCAACGCGCGTCTCGGCCTCACCGTGCCTTTCGCGCGAAATCGCTTCCGCGGAATAGGTGAGCGACGTCCGTCCGCTTTCAAGAAGCTCGACGTACACCGACACCTCGTCACCAACGGTCGGAGCGCCCTTGAATCGAAGCTCGTCAGCGGCAACCAACACCGCCTTGCCTTTCACGAAGCGCGACGCCTCGCTGCCAGCGCCGAGCGCCATCTGACTGATCAGCCAGCCCCCGAACACGCCGCCATAGGGATTGAGGTGCGTCGGCATCGCGGTCGCACGGATGACGGGGATGCGGTCGGGCATCCGCTTAGCGCGTGTGCCAGTTGAAGACTGCGCGAAGGGCCATGGCCGAGCCGATGAACAATGGCCAGGAGAACAAGAGTCCCGGCGATCCGACGTGCGGATGGACCGTCCCCCAGCCTGCCCAGCTATGCATCCAGACGCCGGAGCGCATGTCGAGACCGGTCGGCAACACGAAACCCAGCAAAGCGCCGAGCATCAGTGCCGAAATCCATTTCATCTCAGGCCAGCATGCCCAAAGGGTTTTCGACCAGCCGCTTGAACGCCTGCATCAGCTTGGCCCCGTCGGCGCCGTCGATAGCGCGGTGATCGAAGCTTCCGGTCGCACTCATCACCGTTGCGATCTGCAGGCTGTCGTTGATGACATAGGGCCGCTTCTCGCCCGCACCGATGGCCATGATCATGCCCTGCGGCGGGTTGATGACGGCTTCGAACTGCTTGATGCCGTACATGCCCATGTTCGAGAGGCTGGCCGTGCCGCCCTGGTATTGCTGCGGCTGCAACTTCCCGTCCCGCGCAAGACTGGCGAGTTCCTTCATCTCCGTCGAGATCGCAGACACGCTCTTGGTGTCGGCGTTGGCGATGATCGGCGTGATTAGTCCGGCCGGGATCGACACGGCGACCGAAATGTCGGCCCGGCTGTATTTGAGCATATGATCGCCGGCGAATGCGACGTTGCACTCGGGCACTTCCATGAGCGCCTGTGCGAGCGCCTTGATCAGCAGGTCATTGACGCTGAGCTTCACGCCGCGGCTCTCGAGCCCGGCGTTCAATTCGCCGCGAAGCTTCAACAGTGCGTCGAGCTGGATGTCGACCGTCAGGTAAATGTGCGGGACTTGCTGCTTCGCTTCCGTCAGGCGGCGTGCGATCGTCTTGCGGATATTCGAAAGCTTGACCTCCTCATGCGGGATCTGCTGCTCGAACGGACCGGGCATGACCAGGTGGGTAGAAAGCGCCGGAGCGGGTGCAGCGGCCGGCGCGGCAACGGGAGCAGCTGCGGGCGCCTTGCCTACTGCCGCATCTACGTCCGCGCGAACGATCCGTCCGCCCGGACCGGTGCCCTGAAGCGAATTGAGATCGACGCCCTGAGCGTCGGCCAGACGCCTGGCCAGCGGCGATGCCTTGACGCGGTCGCCTTCCGCGCGCGGCGGGGCGGCCGGTTGCGCCGGGGCAGCAGACGTTTCGACCGGCGCCTGCGGTGGAGCGCTTTTGGGCGTTTCGTCTGCCTTGGGCGCAGGGGTCGCGGCCTTCGGAGCCTCCGTCGGAGCCGTGTCTGCCTTCGGAGCCGCAGCGGCGGAAACGTCCTCTCCCTCTCCCGCAAGAATCGCAATCGGAGCACCGACTTTCACGCCGTCGGTCCCCTCGGGAACGAGGATCTTTGCGATTTTGCCTTCGTCGACCGCTTCGAATTCCATCGTCGCCTTGTCGGTCTCGATCTCGGCGAGGATGTCGCCCGATTTCACCTCGTCACCCTCTTTCACCAGCCATTTGGCAAGAGTTCCTTCCTCCATCGTGGGCGAAAGGGCGGGCATTTTGAGTTCGGTCGGCATGAGCGTCTTTCCGCTAGGCAGGCTCGCGGGCACAAAGCCAATGCGGCGGGCGGGGTCAAGTGGGCGACGGGTCATTCGACTTGCCGCTTGCGCTGAACGCCAGATTAACGCAGCACCTGTTCGCATGGCTGGCGAAGAGGCCAAACGGACTTATCTCGTCGTGATCGACGACAGCGCGGAGGCGCGCGTGGCGCTGCGCTTTGCGGCGCGCAGGGCGCTCAAGACGGACGGTTCCGTCGAGGTTCTCGCCGTCGTCGAGCCGCAGGATTTCGTTCAGTGGGGCGGTGTCCAGGCGGCAATGGAAGAAGAGCAGAGGCTGCGCATCGAAGGAGTCGTTAGCGGCGCCATCGGCGAGATCATGGACGAGTCCGGGGTGAAGCCGTCGATCGTCATCCGTTCAGGCGAGCCGACGAAGGTCGTCCGCGAATATGTTGGCGAGCGCGAGGAAGTCGCCGCGCTGGTGCTGGGGGCTGCTCCGAGCGGCAATCCGGGACCGCTTGTCGCGCACTTCACTGGATCTGATTCGGGGAAGCTCCCCTGTCCCGTGATGATTATCCCGGGATCCTTAAGCGACGAGCGCCTGGAGCAGCTAAGCTAGAACACCTCGGCGAGCAGCCCGCAAAGAGCGAGAC
>JBKPKE010000051.1:0-15214 GCA_046730955.1 Pseudomonadota bacterium | reverse complement strand
GACCAGCATCGGCCCCGCGAGATCAGCACGCGATCCTCGATCGTCGCGATGTCGGTGATCCTGTTATCCGGCCCGATTTTCGAGATCACGCCGCGGTCGCGAGCCACGAAAGCACGGTAACCGCCGCTTTCGCCGAGCCATGGATTATCGATGATGTCGCAGAATTCGGCCCGGCGGCAGCGATAATAATAGCCTGCCCGCTTGCCGTCCGGCCCGGTGTACTCGCCAAGGTAGAGCTTGAGGGTCGGCTCGACGCCCCTGCACCCGGCCTGGTCGCACAAGGTCACCGTTTCGATCTGGCATTCCTCAGAGATTTCTGGCTCCGGAGGCCGGGCCGCTTGGACGGCGAGGCCCGCAACAAGGACCATCGTCATCTTCATTTCTGGTCCAGGCCCAAGCGCGCCTGGACGTCACGCAACGCGAGACGGACCGATTCAATGGTATAGGGATCGTCCGGATGAGGAGGTGCGCCTTCCCGCTGGAAAAAGGGCCTCTCGTCCATTGCTCGCCCCCACTCGACGTCGGCCTCCTGCACCAGTGCTCCGATGCGCTCGTCAGAGGCGAGGATCCGGCGACAGTAATCGGCGACGGCGACCAGTGGCGTTTCGACATTATCGAGCAGCAATCGGTTCCCTTTGAGATGACGGTGCAGCACCACTTGGAGCGCTCCGCCGAGGTCGGCAACATTCGCCCTGAGCCAGGTCGCGACCTCATTTTCGGCTTGCTGCGAACGCGAAACGGGAGAAGCGCCCTTCATTGCTCCTGGACCGGCCATCCTCGCCATCGCTTCCAGCGGCGTGAACTTCCGGCCTTCGCGGATTTCCCGTTCTATCTCTGACTCGCGATCGGGCACGGCAGAACTTTAAGAGTCGCGCCCCAGTCCGCAATTCGGGTTCGTCCGGAGAGACTCCGATCCTTGCGCAACCGGACTAAAGGTCTGTATGGACAGGAGAAGTTGGGGAACATATTGAGAACGAATGCCCCAAATGGACCTCCAGTCGAAGCTCGCGATTCTTGCCGATGCAGCGAAATATGATGCGTCTTGCGCCTCTTCAGGAACGTCGAAGCGCGACAGCCGCGGCGGTAAGGGAGTGGGCTCGACCGAGGGCATGGGCATCTGCCACGCCTATGCACCCGACGGCCGCTGCATCTCCCTTTTAAAGATATTGCTGACCAACAGCTGCATCTTCGACTGCGTCTATTGCATCAATCGCAAGAGCTCGAACATTCGCCGCGCACGCTTTACGGCAGAGGAGGTCGTCCGGCTCACGCTGGAATTCTACAAGCGCAACTACATCGAGGGCCTGTTTCTCTCTTCAGGCATCATCCGCTCGTCTAACTATACAATGGAGCAAATCGTCGAGGTCGCTCGAAGCTTGCGCGAGGACCATGACTTTCGCGGCTACGTCCACCTCAAGACCATCCCCGACGCCGATCCCGAACTCGTCCGGCAAGCGGGTCTTTACGCCGACCGCGTGTCGATCAACGTTGAGCTTCCGACCGAAGAGGGGCTTCAGCGTCTCGCGCCGGAAAAGGATGGCGGCCGGATCGAAAGCGCCATGCGCAGCACGCGGGCCGAGATCGACGACGGCGAGGAAGCGTCGAAGAAATACAAAGCGGCGCCCAGATTCGCCCCTGCGGGCCAGTCGACGCAGATGATCGTCGGAGCGGATGCGGCGAACGACGGCGACATCATCACCCGTGCAAGCAGCCTCTACGACCGCTTCCGCCTTCGCCGCGTCTATTACTCGGCATTCTCGCCGATACCCGACGCGAGCGCCGTCCTGCCGCTGAAGCGCCCGCCGCTCATGCGCGAGCACCGGCTCTATCAGTCTGACTGGCTGATGCGCTTCTATGGCTTCAAGCCCGCCGAGGTCGTGAGTGCAGCGGACGAAGACGGCATGCTCCCGCTAGACGTGGATCCAAAACTGGCCTGGGCGCTCAAGTTTCGCGAGAGCTTCCCGGTGGACGTGAACCGCGCGTCGAAAGAGATGCTGCTGCGCGTACCGGGACTCGGCACCAAGGCGGTCGATAGAATCCTGAGCTCGCGCCGTTGGCGAAAGCTTCGCCTGGACGACGTTGCAAGGTTGACCCTTTCGATCGCCAAAGTGCGGCCGTTCATCGCTGCCATCGACTGGCGCCCGACCTTGCTTACCGAACGCGCAGATCTGCGCACCTTGATTGCCCCCAAACAGCAGCAGCTGGAGTTGTTCGCCGCGTAACCATGCTTCGCGACGGCCCGATGATCGACGCCCACCGCGTCACCCTTAGCGCCCAGGATGATTTCGAGGGCTGGCGAGATGCGGCTCGCGACCTCGCCGGGGCAGGCGTTCCGCCCGAGGCCGTCGTCTGGCGCGTCGAGGGCGCGACCGACGATCTCTTCGCCACGGAGGCGCCTCAACCCAAGGGCGCGAGCTTTCCCGTCCCGCGCCAGTTCATCGGTCGCGCACAGAGCGTCATTTGCCATTCCGACCCGGAGCGCTTTGCCGTTCTTTACACAATGCTTTGGCGGCTGCGCGGCGACCGGCACGCTTTGGAGGACCGAGCCGACCCCCTCGTCGGTCGCTTCGAGCGGTTGGCAAAGGAAGTCCGCCGCGACGTGCACAAGATGCACGCCTTCGTTCGCTTCCGCGAAATCGACGATCGGTTCGTCGCCTTCTTCGAGCCCGAACATCACATCGTTCGCCATACGGCGGGATTTTTCGTCCGGCGCTTCAGCAATATGCGCTGGTCGATCCTGACGCCTGAGCTGTCGATCCACTGGGATGGCGAGACGCTGACCGAAGGCCCGGGCGCAACACGTGCCGAAGCACCGGCTGGCGATCCGCTCGAGGAGATGTGGAAGACCTACTTCTCTTCCATCTTCAATCCGGCGCGGCTGAAGGTCGGTGCGATGCTCAAGGAGATGCCGAAGAAATACTGGCGCAACATGCCGGAGACCTCGCTCGTTCAGCCTCTGATTGCGGGCGCGCGCTCGCGGGAGCTGGAGATGATCGATCGGGCAGCCGCGAAGGCAGGTCTTGCGCATGCTCTGGAAGCTGAGCGGGAGATCGAGCCTGGTGGAAACCTGCGCAAGTCGTGGGAGGAATTGTTCAAGGAGGCGCGCGGCTGCACCCGCTGCGACCTTTACAAGCACGCCACGCAAACGGTGTTCGGCGAAGGGCCGCTGGACGCCAGCATCATGTTCGTGGGCGAGCAGCCGGGCGACCAGGAGGACCTGGCGGGACGTCCCTTCGTCGGGCCTGCCGGCGCCGTCTTCGACGAGGCTCTGGAAAAAGCGGGAATCCCGCGGTCGGAAGTCTACATCACCAATGCTGTGAAGCATTTCAAGTTCGAGCAGCGCGGCAAGAAGCGGATTCACTCGAAACCCAACGCGGGCGAGATCGAGGCCTGCCGCTGGTGGATCGATCAGGAGCGATCATTGATCCGACCGCCGGTAACGGTCGCCCTCGGCGCAACGGCCGCGCGCTCGATTCTCGACAAGGTCGTCACGATCAGCCGCGTCCGCGGCTCACCCATTCCGCTGAGCGAAAGCGGCGAATGCTGGGTGACGGTTCATCCGAGCTTCCTGCTCCGCATCCCCGAGGAGGACCGCAGGCGCGAGGAACGCCGTAAGTTTGTCGACGACCTCAAGCGCATCCGCGACCGGGCCGCCGCACTATCCGCCCGATCGTCATTTCGAACGTAGCGAAGCAATCCAGCTGGATCGCCGCGTCGCTACGCTTCTCGCGATGACAGGATCAGAAGCCAAGGCGCAGCTGTGCCTTGACGCTCCGCGGCGCACCCGGCGCAATATTGTTGTCGCCGTTCGTCATCGGGAAATAGTCGGCACCGAGGATGTTCTCGACGTTGATCTGCGCTTCGACGCCACCCATCAGCTTGTAATAGGCGGCCGCGTCGACGCGAGCATAGCCGGGCAACGTCACCGCATTGCTGATCGAAGCGAAGCTTTTCGATCGCGCGATCAGGCCAAGGCCGAGACCCAGCGATTTCGACACGTCATAGCGATTCCATAACGAGAAGCTGTGCCTCGGCACATTCGGCACTTCGCAATCGCCGCTTGCGCAGGCGGTGGTCGCCGAAGTGACTTCCGCTTTCTGCCAGGCGTACCCGGCGGAGATCTGCCAACGGTCGCTGACACTTCGCTCGAGACCAAGCTCGATGCCACGACTGCGCTGCTCTCCGCTAAGGATGAATGTCCCGCTGCCGTCGGGATTGGATACGCGCGTGTTGCTGCGGTCGAGCCGGTAAACGGCCGCCGTTGCGAGAAGACCGTCGATCGGCTCCCACTTTGCGCCGACTTCATAATTGTCGAACCTTTCGGGCTTCAAGCTCGACGTGTTGATGTCGAGTCCGCTGAATTGGTCGCCCGACTGCGGAAGGTACGACCGGCTGTAGCTGGTGTAGATTGACAGGCTGTCGTTCGGCTTGAGGACCACGCCCAGGCGCGGCGACCACAGTCCGTCCTTGCGACTGAAGGTGCTGTTCACCTGCGGCCGAAGGTCGTCGACATGTAGCTTGAAATTGTCGAACCGGAGGCCCGCGACGATCTCCAGCCAGTCGGTCGGCCGGATCTGATCCTGAATGTAGATCGCCCCGATCGTCGCCTTGGTGCGGTTGTTGGCATCGCTCGGTATCGGCGCCCAGGTCGCATCGACGTCGCAGGTCGGATCGCTGAGCGGCAAAGACCCATCGGCCAGCAGGCAGTCGCCGGACAGCGTGCCGGTATTCCGCCGATTGCGCGACTTCTGGCGGCCGACCTCGAAGCCGAAAAGCAAGGTCTGGTCGACTCCGCCAAGACGGTTCTCCCACACAAGATCCGTCTGGCTGAAGAGGTTCTGCCGCGTGCTGCCATTGTTGTACGCCCCGGGTCGGAAGCGCTCGGGCAGGGTCGCGGTCGCTGCTAGCTCGGGCCCGCCGGCAAAGATGTTCTGATAGAATTTGTCGTAGTCGCCGAAGAGCGTGTGATTCTTGATCGTCAGGCCATCGGCAAGTTCATGTTCCACGCCGAACCTGACGACGTTCACGTCCGCCTTGGCATAGCTGTCATCCGGATCGCCGAAGAAGGTCCGGTCGAAGCCTTCTAGAGGCTGTCCGCTATCCGACGGCACTCCGCGATCGGCCGTGCGGCGGTCGTGGAAATATTCGTAGCCGATGTCGATGCGCGTGCCTTCGGTGGGGCGGAACGCGAAGGTGGGATTCACGCCGTAGCGCTTCAGGTCCACGTGGCGGCGGAAGCTGTTGGCATCTTCGTACAAAGCGTTGACGCGGAAGCCGAAGTCCTGGCCGATGGACTGATCCAGGTCCCCGGTGAAGCGCATGCCGCCCTGGTTGTCGGTCGCGCTGAGGACCTCGCGATAATTGCCGAAGCTGGGCCGCTTCATGACGCGATTGACGATCCCGCCGCCGCCTCCGCGGCCGAAGATCATCGCGTTCGGCCCTTTCAGGATCTCAACTTGGTCAACATTGTAGAAATCGCGGAAATATTGAACGTCGTCGCGCAAGCCATCGACGAAAAAATCCGCGGTGGAGGTGTTGCCGCGGAGTGTGAACGTATCGCGGTTGCCTTCGCCGGTCGCCGGGCTCGCACCGGGGACAAAGGTGAGCAGTTCCGCGACCGAGCGTATCGCCTGGTCCTCAATCTGCTTTTCCGAAATCACCGTGAGCGCCTGCGGAATGTCGCGAATGTCGGTGTCGGTCTTCGTCGCCGTTGTCGTCGACTTCGCGCCATATTCCGGCCGTTGGCCGGTCACGATGATTGCGGGCTCGGCGGCGTCGATCGCAGTCGCATCAGTCTCCGCAGCGATTGCAGGAGACACGCCCACGAGAAGTACGGCGATGAGCGATACGGTGTTGAGCGTCTTCATAACTGCCGTGGCTATCGTTATTGATAGTCATTCGCAATAGCAGATAAGGAGTAGGCCGTCACATTGTTCGCTGCCGTAGATCAAGTCTCTGAGTTCGCGGGGATTAGCGCGCCGAAAGAATCAAAGGCAAGCCGCCTTCCTGGCGCAAGGTGACCATCCCGGATGGTCTGACCTCCCTCCAAGGCACAGGTGCGAATCGCCAATGCCGGAGCCAGATGGCCAAGATGGTCAGTGCCTCCGCCATGGAGAAACGGGCGCCCACGCAGGTTCGCGGTCCAGCTCCGAACGGCAGATATTGAAAGCGGTGGCGATCCCGCTTTGCTCCCGAAAACCTTGAAGCATCGAATGCGTCGGGCTCGTCCCACAATTTCTTGTGGCGATGGATAATCCACGGCCAGATCGACACGAGATCGCCCGCCTCCACCTCTTGATCGCCGAACCTGTCCGCAGCCACGGCTTCACGGTCGAAGCGCGGCACCGGCGGGTACAGCCGCAACGTCTCGTCGATCACCGCTCGTAGAAGCGGAAGCCGCTGTGGAAGGTCCGCATCGACGCCCGAATGCAGCGCGACTTCGGCTTCCGCTGCAACTCGGTCCTGAAGCTCGTGCTGCTCGCTGAGGACGTAAAGTGCCCAGCTGGTCAGGTTCGCTGTCGTTTCATGGCCGGCGAGATAGAAGGTGGCGGCATTGTCGATGGCCAGTTCGATCGCCTGCTCGCGCGGGAAGCGATCGATCAGCTCTCGGACCATGGCAGTCACGAAATCGTCAGGCGCATCGCGGCCGAGCCGCTCATCCACGATTGCGCCGAGCGTCCGCCGAAGGAATTGCTGGCCTGCACGGCCGCGCCTGCCCTTCGACGTGACCGGGATCAGTGGCATTCCGAGCAGCACCTGGATCCGCGCCTCGCCGACGCTCTCCATCGAAGCGGTGATGTGATCCATCGCTTCGGGCGTCGTCAGCCGCTCGTCGCCGCTGAACAAGGCGGTCGCAATGACCCGCATGGTCGACGTCGTCGATTCGACCGCCATGTCGCGCGTCCCGACCGAGAAGGACGCAGCCATTGCCTCCCCAACCTCGGCGAACAGCGGCACGAGCGCGTCCACGGCCGGAGGCGCGAAGCTTGCCGAAACGATCTTGCGCTGCGCTCGCCACAGGTCCCGTTCCGACGTTAGCAGGCCTTGGCCGATCGTCCGCGCGAGGATGCGCTTGACGAGCTTCGGCTTCTCATAGTTCGCGGCATTGTCGAGCAGGACGCGCTGTACCCATTCGGGCTTCAGCACCACGTGTACCGTGTGGCCCAGCACGTTGCGTTTGAAATAATCGCTCTTGAACGCGACCTCCGACCAGCCGACGACTGCCGTCCGTCCGCGTTCACCAAGGAAACCGCGCCAAGTCGGCACCGGCTTGAGCCGGCGCTCAGGATATGGCGGGACCCAGAGCTCGCTCACCGAACTTTTAGTCGCTCCGCTGCCGAACGGACCCGTTCATCGCGGTCGGGAGCCATTTGGTCCGAGCGCTTGCGGACGGCTTCGATGAGCTCCTCCCCGGCGGTATCCGGAGTGCCGGAGCTGAAAGGCGGATGCGGATCATATTCCAGGCCGAGCTGAACGGCCTTCGCGAACATGTCGCCGCGGATCCTTGCCGTGAGCGCCAGAGCGAAATCGATTCCAGCAGTCACTCCGCCGCCGGTGACTCGGTTGCGGTCGAACACGACGCGCTCGGCGACAGGCTCGGCATCGAACAGCTTGAGATAGTCTCGCCAGGCCCAGTGCGACGTCGCACGATAGCCTCGTAGCAGGCCGGCTGCGCCGAGGATCAGTGAACCGGTGCAGACGCTCGTAACCCATTGAGCGGTCGAACCGACTGCTCGCACCCAGTCGAGAACCTCATCATCGTCCATAACGTCGACGCAGCCGAATCCGCCGGGAACACAGAGGATGTCGGCTTCGCGAATCTCGTCGAGGGTCGTCGTCGGCAGCAATGCGAACCCGCTGTCCGTCTGTACGGGGTCGCGGGCTTTCCAGACGAGATCGACGGTCGAGTTGCCGAGCCGCGAAAGAACCTGCGCGGGCCCGGTGAGGTCCAGTTGGGTAACATTCGGATAGACGAGGAAGACGATGTGACGCGGTTCCATCGTCTTATTCTGCGGCGAGAAGCGTCTCCGCGCCACCGAGATCGACCGAAACGAGCCGGCTGATGCCCTTTTCGATCATCGTAACCCCGTAAAGCCGATGCATTCGGCTCATCGTCACTGCATTATGCGTGACGATCAGGTAGCGCGTGTCCGTCTCGCGAGTCATCCGGTCGAGCAGGTCGCAGAAGCGCTCGACGTTGGCGTCGTCCAGCGGAGCATCGACCTCGTCGAGCACGCAAATCGGCGCCGGATTGGTAAGGAACAGAGCGAAGATCAAAGCGACGGCAGTCAACGCCTGCTCACCGCCCGACAGCAATGTCAAAGTCGACAGGCGCTTGCCTGGAGGCTGGGCCATGATCTCGAGGCCCGCCTCCAGCGGATCGTCGCTCTCGACCAGCTCCAGGTGCGCCTGGCCGCCGTTGAATAGAGTCGTGAACAGCTCGCGGAAATGCGCGTCGACCTGGGCGTAAGCGTCGAGCAGCCGGACACGGCCCTCGCGATTGAGATTGCCGATCGAACCGCGCAGCCGGTGGATCGCCTGGGTCAGTTCCTCGGCTTCCCCGGCTCCCTTGACCCGCGCATCCTCAAGCTCGGCCAACTCCTGCTCGGCCACAAGATTGACCGGGCCGATGCGCTCGCGCTCGACAGTCAGCCGTTCGAGCAAAGCAGACTGCGCCTCGGAATCCACCGCCTCCGTCTCGTCGAAGCCGAGCCGCTCCGGCACGCGCTGCGGAAGGCATTCAAACTTCTCGAGGCAGACACGCGCATATTCCGCACGGCGCGCCTCCTGCGCTTCGGCTCGGGCCGATGCGGCGGCGCGTCGCTCGCGCGCAGACGATAGCGCCTCATTTGCCGCGGCCAGAGCTGCCGCAGCCCTAGAGACTTCACCCTCGGCCGCTCTCTCGGCTTCCGCCGCGGAAGACGTTCCGCGCTCGGATTCGGCGCTCTGCGCTTCGAGGTCGCTGATCGCCCCATCGAGGCGAACCGGCTCTTCAGCCAATTGCTCGCGCTCTGCTGCCTGCTGAGCCTGACGCTCAACGGCTGAAGCAAGACGCCGCTTCGCGTCGGCATGACGCTTGCGCCAGTCCTCCTGCTCGCGGCCCGCAGCTCCGTGACGCTCACGCGCGGCAGCGGTCTCGCGCGCACGCGTCGCTGCTTCCGCCCTCTTGTCCGCTACCGCTCCGCCCGCAGCAGCGGCCTTGGTCCGCGCCTCCTCGAGGTCCGCTCCGAGTGCTGCCGGGTCCGGCAATCCCGCAAGAAAGGCTTCGGCCGCGCGGAGCGCATCCGCGGCCGCTTCGGCAACCGGCGCGACGTCGTTCAAACGTTGGGAGAGAGCGTCCCGCTGAGCACTGAGCCTGTCGATCGCAGCAGAGGCAGCGTCCGCTGCGCGCTCTGCTTCGCGCCCATCGCGCTCCGCCCCGGAGGCGGCCTTGCGCTGCTCGTCCCACTCGCTGCGCCAATGCTCGACGTCCTGAGCCGCCTGATCGCGCGCCGAGTTCGCCTGCTCCACCTTACTTTCCAGATCCGGGAGGTGCTTCGTCAGCTCGACGAGCCGGTTGGCACGGATCAGCCGTTCTGCGGCCGCCGCGCCGGAACCGGTCGAAACGAAGCCATCCCACCGCCGCAGCTTTCCGTCCCGGGTGACGAGGCGCTGGCCAACGGCAAGCGGCTGCCCCTTGTCCTCGTCCGCGAAACCGATCTGGCCAAGGCGGCGAAGCAGCTGTTGGGGAGCACGGACATGATCGACCAGAGGTTCCAAACCGGCCGCCAGCGCCGGATCATTCGCTTGCGCCGCGCTTCCAGTCCAACGCCGTGGCCCGTCGCCGCCGATTGACGCTTCGACGTCTTCGCCGAGCGCGGCGGCGAGCGCACGCTCATATCCGGCGTCGGCAGACAGGCTCCCGATCGCCGTCCCGCCGCCATGCTCCAAGGCACGCTCCAGCGCCTGCGCTTCGGCCTTTGCCGCCGACAGTGCTGCGCGTGCCGCCGCAAGCGTGCTTTCCGCGGTATCGCGTCGCTCGGCAGCCGAAGCACGCTCGCGCTCAGCGGCCTCCAGCCTCGCTTCGGCTTCGCCCTGAGCGACCTTCGCAGCATCGGCGCGCTTCAATGCGTCCGTGCGCTGCGCTTCCTCCGCAGTGCCCGAACCCAGTGCTTCCAATTGTCCGGCGAGCTTCTGTCGTTCCTGCTCCGTGCGTTCGACCTGGGCGCGCGCTGCCTCGAGTGCAGCTTCGGCCACCCGGCGCTCCGCGCGCATTGCCGCCTGCCGGGTCAAAAGATCGGCAAGATTGGCTTCGGAGTCTCTCGAAGCCTTCTCCAGCTCCGCCAGCTCTCGACCGATGCGCACGGCCTGCGACTCATCGTCCGCCAGCCGATGATCGATCGCCGCCCGCTCAGCCTCGAGATCGGCGATCCGCGCTTCCGCGTCGCCGCGAAGCGCTTCCTCCCTTTCCTTGTCCGCAGCTAGCGCGGCATCAAGCCGGTCCAGCTCAGCGAGCCGACGAACAATTGTGTCGCGCCGCGCCCTCATCGTCGCGAGTTCATGAGCAAGTGCCGTCGCACGCTCGCGCGCCTGCAGAAGTTCGCTCCTGCGCTTGGCGAGCAGCCTGCCTGCTTCTTCCTGCGCTTCGTGGGATTGCGTCAGCGCGGCCTGGAGCGAACCGACCTGCTGTTCCGCGGTTCTCGCTTCTTCAGTTGCCGCGTTCGCCGCTTTATCAGCCTCGACCCAGCGCGCGTGGACCAACCGGGCTTCGGTCGAGCGAATCCTGTCGGACAATTGCCGGTAGCGCTCGGCCGCCCGCGCCTGGCGCCGCAATTGAGCCGCGCGCTGCTCCTGATCGGAGAGCAGCTCAGCCAGTCGAGTGAGGTTCGCCTCGGTTGCCCGAAGCTTCTGCTCGGCGTCCTTGCGACGCGCATGCAGGCCAGAGATGCCCGCCGCCTCCTCGAGAAGGAGACGCCGTTCTGTGGGCTTGGCCGAGATAATCGCGCCGACCTTGCCCTGACTGACGAGGGCCGGCGAATGAGCTCCCGTCGCAGCGTCGGCGAACAATAGGGACACGTCCTTCGCCCGGACGTCGCGCCCATCGATCCGGTACGCCGAGCCAGCGCCGCGCTCGATCCGGCGCGTGACCTCACTTTCACCGGCCGGCCCGCCTTCGTCACCGTGCTGGCGCTCCAGGAGAATCGACACTTCGGCAAAGTCACGCGGCGGACGTGTTGCCGTGCCGGCGAAGATGACGTCATCCATCCCGCCGCCGCGAAGCGACTTCGGGCTTCCTTCGCCCATGACCCAGCGAATGGCTTCCAGAAGGTTCGACTTACCGCAGCCGTTGGGGCCGACAACTCCTGTCAGCCCCGGCTCAATGCGCAGCTCGGAGGGCTCGACGAAGCTCTTAAAGCCGCTGAGCTTGAGCCTCCTAAGCCTCACTCGTCTCCCCCACCCTCAATAAGGCGCTAGCTGCCGAGCGCGTCGCGTATCGCGGGCTCCAGCTTTTCCCACGTCGCGGTATTCTTGAGCATCTGGCCGTTGAGGATGAACGTCGGAGTGCCCTGGAATTCCGGGAACTGGGTCGTCGCGTCGCCGGATGTCTGCATCAGCTGGTTCATCATGTTCTCGTTGGCGAGGCATGCATTGGTTCGAGCGGACGGAAGGCCGCGCTGCGCTGCCCAGGCCTGCAGACCGGCCAGGTCGGCGAACAGCTTCGGGCTCGGATTCGACTGAAGAGCCTGCTGCTGCTCGGGCGTGGCTGCCTGGGCCTTCTCGAAAATCTCCTTCTGACTCTTGTACATGGCCTCGATCATCGGGAAGAATTTCTCCGGACCGGCGCAGTGAGCGACAATCGCCCTTGTCATGTCGAGGCCGTCGCGGAGGAAGTTCCGGAACTCCCAGCTGACGCGGCCCGATCTAACATATTTGTCGACCAGTACCGGAGTACCCTTTTCGGCGAACTCGGCGCAGTGCGGGCAGGTCAACGAACCGAACTCGATGATCTTAACGTCGGCGTTCGGATTGCCCATCAGCACTCCGCCTTCCGGCGTCGCAGTGACCATCTTCGTCCAGTCGCCGCCCTTCGGGGCTGCGACGGGCGTGATCGGCGCCGAACTGTTCGCAGTTGCGTCGCTTCCTTTTTTCTCGGCATTGCAGGCAGCGCTCGCGAGCATCGCTACGGCGGCAAGCATGACGTAGGCTGACTTCATCAGTTCATTCACTCCGGAAGGTGACTGGAATGGGGCTTTCAGCGGGTAATTCCACCGTTGGGGCGCCGGTCGTAGCAGCGATTCGTCCGGCAAGCGATTCGAGGCAGGCGCGAAGCTCAGGATCGGCGATCTGGCGGAGGCCTTCGCCCAACTCCTTCGGCAGAGGCGCAAGCTGCGGGCGCGCTGGCTGGGGCTTCCGCGCCGGCGGTCTGCCCTGGCGAAAGACGACCCGGTTCACGGCCTCATATCCAAAGAAGCGGTTCACGCGTTCGATGATCAGAGGGCTGAGATGCTGAAGGAGCGGTGAATGCGCGCCTTCTACGAGGAGCGTCAGCACGCCTCCGGACTTGCGACCCGATGGAAAACGGATCGATTCAGGCGACGAGACCTTGGCGTATCGCTCACCGACGATCTCGGTCCAACGGCTAACGATTGCGCTCTGGACGAACCCAAAGCGTTTGAAAGCCATTCCACCGACCTCGCCGACGAGGTCGCCGGCGACGCGCGTGCGTCCGCTGCGGGGAGCCTCATCGTTGCGGGGCTTTTGCTTCGCCATTTCGGGACGGTCATGCCATAGGGGGAGCGTGCCCGCCAACCGGTTGCTCCAACATTATGTGGATAACGCCCGGCCCCTTCTCTGGAGGGCGATGCCCGGTGAGCCGGCGCCGGAGCCCTATCGCGTCTGGCTGAGCGAGGTGATGCTTCAACAGACCACGGTTGCCGCAGTCACTCCGAGGTTCGAGCGATTTCTGGAGCGCTGGCCGACGCTGGACGCACTCGCCGCCGCTCCGGACGAGGAGGTCCTCTCGGAATGGGCAGGACTTGGATACTATGCGCGGGCCCGAAACCTGATCGCCTGCGCTCGCAAAATCGCAAGCCGGGGCGGCTTTCCGGATACTGAGGCGGAGCTTCGCAAGCTTCCGGGCATCGGCGACTATACGGCAGCCGCCATCGCCGCGATCGCCTTCGGTCGAAGAGCCGCGGTCATCGACACGAACGTCGCCCGGGTAGTCAGCCGCCACAACGGCATCGAAAAGACCGTCGATGAGTCCCGAGACGAAATGCGGAAAATCGTCGAGGCCATGACGCCCGCGGATAGAGCGGGCGATTTCGCGCAGGCGATGATGGATTTGGGCGCGACCATCTGCAGGCCGAAAGCTCCGGAGTGTGGGCGCTGCCCGCTGGCCGAGGATTGCGCCGCTTTCGCTTCGGGCGACCCCGAGCGATACCCGTCGCCGAAGCGCAAGACGGTTCGTCCGACGCGTCACGGCATTGCATGGTGGATCGAACGCGAAGGCTGCGTGCGGCTTGTTCGACGCCCGGCCAAAGGGATGCTCGGCGGAATGGCTGCGCTGCCCGGGCCCGATTGGACCGATGCCCCGGAGGCAACGGTTCAGCTGCTCGGTCGCGTGATCCATGTCTTCACGCATTTCCGGCTAGAACTGGCGGTTGTCGCGGGCGATGAGCCGGCGGGCCAAGGCTGGTGGCATCCACTCGACGAGCTCAACCAGGTGGGTCTTCCGACGCTTTACCGCCGCGCAGTCGAAAGCGTGCTTGCCAACAGGGCCAACCTTGCCGCCTGAGCCCTTTTTCTCCGGTGCTGGAATCGATCGTGCGGACACTCTCCGCGCGGAACCGGAGCGTGTCGCCGAACTTGCCCGGTCGGAAGCTGCACGAGAGCTCGTCTGGCGCGATGGACTTCCAGCGGTTGGCGAGGACGGTCGGCTGGAATGGCGGCCGGTCACCTCCCCTCACCTGTTCCTTGGATTGAGAGAAGGCAGGCCAGTTTTTTCGGCCACCGAACAGCCGCACGCCAACGCGCGCGCTGCTTTCGATACGATCGGAACGCTCGCACCGGAGGAAGCTCCGCTCTTCGCCGCTGCACTCAGCCTCGCCTGGTGGCACTCCCGTCACCATTTCTGCGCGAACTGCGGACATGGATCGGCGATCGAACGTGGCGGTTGGTCACGTCGCTGCCCAAGCTGCTCCGCACAGCATTTCCCGCGCGTCGACCCCGTCGTCATCATGCTTGCCGAGCATGACGGACGGCTCCTCCTTGGCCGCCAGCCGCAATATCCGCCCGGACGGTATTCAGCCCTCGCAGGCTTCCTGGAGCCCGGCGAATCGATCGAGGCGGCGGTTGCTCGCGAGTTGAAGGAAGAAGCCGGGATCGACGTGGCGGACGTCAGCTACACGGCCAGCCAACCCTGGCCGTTCCCTTCATCGCTGATGATCGGTTGCCATGCCAAGGCGCTCGGCGACACGCTGGTCGTTGATCTGACCGAGCTCGACGACGCTCGCTGGTTTACGCGCGAGGAGGTCCGAGCAGCGCTGAGCGGAGAGAGCGATGCCGCCTTCCTGCCCCCGCCCCGCTTCGCCATTGCCAGGACGCTTCTGGAGCATTGGCTTAAGCACTGAGCCGACCGCTTGATGAACCGCTGAGTCGTCCTTAAAGAGCGGGCCAAATTCCATTCGAACAGCCTCGGCGACCGCCGACCGGAGACCCATGGACGACCGTTTCAACACCATCGCCGGCTGGACCCTTTTTGCCGGAATCGTGGCTCTTGGTGCTTCGATCGTGACGGGCGAAGCCTTTCATTCCGAGCGCCCCGAGAAGATGGGCTTTCCGATCGAGGGCGTGGTCCAGGAAGGCGAAGGCGCGGCGGAAGCCGAGAAGCCGATCGCTTTCTATCTCGCGAGCGCTGATCCAGCCGCGGGCGAGCAGGTCTTCAAGAAGTGCACCGCGTGCCACAATGCCGATAAGGGCGGAGCGAATGCGCTCGGTCCGAACCTCTACGGCGTGCTCGGTGAAGCAATCGGCAAAGGAGCCAATGGCTTCCCCTTCTCATCCGCGCTTTCGGGCGTGGGCGGCAATTGGGATTGGGACAGCCTCAATCATTGGCTGACCAGCCCGAAGAAGTTCGCTCCTGGAACGAAGATGACCTTTGCCGGCCTAAGCAATCCGCAAGACCGCGCGAACGTCATCGCCTTCCTCAACACGCACAGCGACGCTCCGAAGC